>CAYFMB010000006.1:0-21553 GCA_964344095.1 uncultured Klebsiella sp. | reverse complement strand
CTTCGGTAGCGCCCAGGGGCAGGTCCACCATCGGCACCTGGCGCGGCTCGGTGGCCAGCTGCTCGCCGCGACCCAGGCGCTCGCGCACCTCACTGCTCTGCAGGTCGGGATCGACCGGTGAGCTGTTGTAGGGATCTCCCGCCACCACATCGATCTCGGGTAGCAGGTCAGCCAAGGCCCGGATCGTGGTGCTCTTGCCCGTGCCTCGATCACCCATGATCATCACCCCGCCGATGCGGGGATCGATCACGTTGAGCAGCAGGGCCAGCTTCATCTCCTCCTGACCGACGATGGCGGTGAAGGGGAAGACCCTGCGCTGGCGGGCTGAACTCACGGAGCTGTTGCTGGTTGCGGCGATTGTTTCACAGGCTCCACAGGCAGCAGGCTGAGCACCTGGGGCGGGGTGGCGTCCGCTGGATAGATCAGCCGAACCCTCACCAGCCGATCAGCCCCAGGGGCCAGGCTGACCGTGCCTAGGGCAGGCCCCGTCTGGCCGTTGCGCAGCACCAGATGGAACCCCTGCTTGCCCGCGGGCCGGCCGCCGGAACCATCGAGCCCGCTGACTTCAACCGTGCCGCGAAACATCACGGCCTTCGATGCTGTGGTGTTGAAGCGCAGGCCAGCTGCCGCTTGATCGCTCTTGAGGGGCGATTCAAGGGCCAGTTGCAGCACCACGGGCTCGCGGCCGCTGTTGCGCAGGGGCAAGGTCAGGTCGTACTCGACCCCATAGTTGCCATGGGCCGCCCACGCCGTACCGGGGTAAAAGGTCTTGAGGGCAGCGGTCTGCACCTGGCCTGTGCCCAGGGTGCCGCGCTCCAGTGAGGCAATCGGCCACGAGATCGGCGCCCGCCCAGTGCTCAGAAAAGGCTTGCCAGGGTCGGTGAGCCGGGCGCTCCAGGTGCTGCCGATCTGCACGCCGCTGACCCGCGAATACACGATTGGGCCTGGAGCACCCTTGGGGCTGGCGGCATGTTCGCGGGGGCTCAGGCCACCGTCCAACAGGCGCTGCCAGGTGTCGGGCGGCGGTGGCTGGTCGTTGGGCCCAAACGCCGCCAGGGTAGCCAGCGACAGGGCACCGTCACTGAGGAAGCGCAGCTGCAGGTTGCGACCGTTGAGCAGCGGATCGAGGCCCCGCACCGGAATGGGCAACACCATCAGGGTGGTCAACGCGCCGGGCTGAAGCTGCCACTGCTCAGCCGGCAAGCCGCTGCGCTGACGGCTCAGCAGTTCGGTCGCGACGCGGCTGCCAGGCCCCGCGTACACCAAGGTGGTGCCCTGGGGCATCAGGGCCGGCAACGGCAAAAACGGCGCACCCGGCTGAGCCGGATCAAGCGATTGCGACAGGGCGGTCGAGCCGGCCAGCAGCCGCAGCGTCACCGGCGCGCTGCCTCGGGGTTGGGCCACCACTGCGAGCCACAGGGTCGAATCGAGACTCTCCGGTTGACCTGCATAGACGTGATGGCTGAACAGGTCGAAACGGCCGTTCAGGGGCACATCGAGATGGGCCTGGGGGACCCCGCGTCCCTGAGCGGCAAAGGTCGACAGCAGAATCCCTGCCGTGGTGATCAGCTCAGGGTTGTTGTCGTTGACGACCAGCACCTGATCGAGGCCGCCCGGTAGGGGAGCCACCGTCTGCGGGCGCAGCACCGGGCCATTGGCCACGGGGGCGTTCTGGGCGATGGCGGGCTGCAGCGCCAGGGCCGCGGCCATCAGCGATGCAGCACCCAACGTGTCGAGCCAGCTCATGGACGGCCGATCAGAGTTTTGGAGACTTCGGCGGCCATCGCCCGAATCAGGTCTGTGGAGCGAGGGTCGTTGAACGGCCCCTTGACCATGAAGGCCAGCACAGCGCGCTGACCGGTGGGCAGCTCGACCAGGGCACCATCGGCGTAAGCGATGCCGATGTCGCCTGTTTTGTTGTAGACGCTGATACCAAAGGGGCGCAATTCGCTGTCGGGATCGGCGGCGTCGCGGCCCAGGCCCTGCAGCAGCCCCAGCGGGATCAGGGTGTTGGTGCGCGAAATGCCCATAATTTCGCGAAACAGGTCACGGGCCCGCGGACCCAGCTTTTCGCCGGTGTCGACCAGCGCAATGGCCCGGGCCAGGTCGTGGGCGCTGGTGGTGTTGGTGCCGTTGAGATCGGGCAGCCAGTTGTTGACCTTGGTGGCGCTCAGCCCCAGAGCGGCGAACTGCTGGTTCAGCTGCACCTTGCCGCCGAGGCGCTTGATCAGCAGGTTGGTGGCCGTGTTGTCGCTGACACGGATCATCTCGTTGGCCGCTTCAAAGAAGGGGAAGCGGGTCCCCACGGGCCGGCTGGCCATCCAACCGGCGCCACCACCCACGACCTCCTTGGTCATGGCCAGGGGCTCGCTCCAGCGCAGCTGACCGGCATCGAAGGCATCGAGCGCCACCAACAGGATCGGCGTCTTGATCGAACTGGCCGCCGGCAGAGGCAGCTCGCTCTGCAGCTGGGCAAAGCGGCCGTCATCGAGCACCAGCAGGAAGCCGGATGCGGTCAGGTCCTTGTGAACTGCGGCCAGCTGCTGCCAGCGTTGCGACAGCGCCGTGATCTCGCTGCGCGGTTCAAACCGCCCCAGGCCGGCGGGCTTGGCGGCACCCAGCACGCGGGCACTGCCAAATCCAGGTGCGGGTTCGGCCGCGGCCGGGCGACTGGCGGCGCCCAGGGCCAGGCGGGGAGCCAGCAAGCGCAGGCTGGTGCCGGCGATCACCCCGAGACCCACACCCAAAACAAGCAGCCGCAGCACCAACAGCAGCGGAGCCATCCAAGGGCGTTTGGCAGGTCGCGCAGATCGGGCTGCTGGCGGCACAGGCGGCGTGAAGCGGCTCCGACGCTAGGAGGTTCTGGCGTCGCGTCCAGCCGCCCAACGGCATTGGCGCACCATTCCCCGCAGCAAAGCGACCTCGTCAGGCTGCAGCCCCCCCCGCTGCAGCAGGGCCTTCAGCTTGGCCATGCGCGCCGCGGCGGTGTGGGGATAGAGAAAGCCCACCTCGAGCAGCAACGCTTCAGCGTCGGCGAGCATGGCCTCCACGCTGCCGCGGGGGGCCAGGGGGGTTTGGCGCTGAGGGCTGAGGCGTGGTTGCTGCAGGCGCTGGTGCAAGGCATGGAGCACCAGGGCCACCGCATGGGAGAGGTTGAGCGAGCGGTAGTCGGCGCCGGTGTCGATCTGCAGCAGAGCTCCCGCCTGCAACAACTCAGCAGCACTGAGGCCGCGATCCTCGCGGCCAAACACCAGGGCCGCCGGTCGGTCATCCCAATCCTGCTGCTGCAACCACTGCAGGGCGGGGTCGAGATCTTGCACCGGCAGCGGCTCGCCCTCGCCGCGGCCACTGGTAGCGAGCACCACCGCACAGTCGACCAGGGCCGAGGCCAAGTCAGCATGCAGCGAGGCCTGATGGAGCAGGGCATGACCATGCACAGCCATGCGCAGGGCCTCCTCACCGCGGTGGTCGCAGCGCGGGGCCACCAGGCGTAGCTCAATCGCCAGTGAATGCGAGCTGAAGTTGGCGCAGAGGCGGGCCACACTGCCAACGTTGAGCGGACCAGCCGGTTCCACCAGCACCAGGGCCAGGCGCCGCCGTGGCGATGCCGCGCCAGCGCCCTGAGTCACACCAGGCTCCGCAGGTAAGCGAGCAGGTCGGCCATGTCCTGGGGCTCGGGTTGAAAGCGCGGCATGGGCGGGGTACGACCGCTGACCACCTGCTGGATCAACTGCCGCTCGTTCTTGCGCTGCGCCACCCCGTGCAGATTGGGACCCACCAGCCCCTGACCGGCGATGCCATGGCAGCCGGCGCAGTTGAGCAGAAAGAGCCGACCACCGTGTTCGGCCGAGCCCGACAACTCAAGGGTGCTGCGGGTGTAGGGGTCGGTGCGGGCTGCCGGCAGCACCAACAGCACCAGCACAATGCAAACCGCAGCAAACGCCACCAGCAGCGCGGCCACCAGGGTGCGGCGCTGCCCCAGGGGCAGGGTCGGTGCAGAAGGACTGGTCACAAAGTTGCAGGCAAGGCCACGGTCGGGGTGGTGGCCATGAAAGAATCCACGCCTGGACACCGTATCGGCCCATCCATGATCGAACCCCTGCTCTGCGGCATCGTGCTCGGTCTGATTCCCGTGACGTTGCTGGGCCTGTTCATGGCCGCGTGGAATCAGTATCGCCGCGGCAGCCTGCTGGACGGCTGAGCACCAGCACTGTCGTGCTGCCATAGCTGCGTTGACGCTCCAGCTGCCAGCCGTCTGGAACGGCTGGCAGCTCCGAGCTGGCGCATTCCAACAGCAGCAGGCCATCGGGCTGCAGCCAGCCGCCCGCGTTCAAGGCTGCAGCTACCGATCCATACAGACCGGCCCGATAGGGCGGATCGCAGTAGATCAGATCGAAGCTCTGCGGTGGTGTCTGCCTGAGCCATTGCAGTGCCTCTTGGCAGTGCAGCGTCCACTCCCCGCTGCCCTGGGTCAGCCCTGAAGCCACCAGGGCCAGGTTTGCCTTGGCCACCTGAGCGATGCGACGGTCTTGCTCGACAGCAACGACAGCAGCCGCACCGTGCTGAAGCGCCTCGCAGGCCATGACGCCACTGCCGCTGCACAGATCGAGCCAGCGACAACCCGGCAACCGCATCGCCAGCATGTTCATCACGGCCAGGCGCACCCGCGCGGCGGTGGGCCTGGCCCGATCACCCGGCGGGCTCTGCAGCCGGCGACCGCCGCTGACGCGCAGGCTCACGGCCGCGCGGCCAGCCAATCGAGCCAGCGGGACAGCATCGCTTCGCCGCAGGGCCCTGACTTTTCGGGGTGGAACTGACAGGCGCCGACGTTGCCCTGCCACACCGCCGCGGTGATCGCCTCATCGGCAAAGCTCACCCGGGCCGTGGTGCAGGTCGGATCAGCGGGTTCGGCGGCGAACGAGTGCACGAAATACATCCAGGCCTCAGGGCTGGCAGCCGGCAACAGGGGGCTGGGCTCGGCGGGCAGCAGAGGCTCCCAGCCCATGTGCGGAATCAAATGGCCGGGCCGTCGCGGCAGGGCCCGCACCCGCCCCGCCAGCACCCCCAGGCCAGCGGCCTCACCCTCATCACTGCCGTCAAACAGCAACTGCAGACCGAGGCAGATCCCGAGCAGAGGCCGTCCCTGAGCGCACCATTGCTGCAGCGGGGTCACCAGACCAGCGCGATGCAGGTGCTCCATGGCCGGGTCAAAGGCACCCACCCCGGGCAGCACCACGGCATCACATCCATCCATGGCGGCGGCATCGCTCACCGGCAGCACGCCGGCGCCGAGGCGCTCAAGGGCCCGCTGCACCGAGTGCAGATTGCCCATGCCGTAATCGATCAGACCAATGCGAAGCATCAAACAATCAGGGGCTGGCGCTGCCCATCAACCGCTCTCCAGGATGCTGCAGCGCCCGGCAGGGCGGCACCTCCAGGTCGTTGAGATGGTCGATCAGCTGATACAGCCTGCCGATGCGCCGGGTATCGAGATGAAAGCGCAGGCAGGGATACAGGCGGCCGTTCTCGTCGCAACTCTCGCCGGCGCTGATCTGACCCTCGCTGACCAGGTCGGCAAAGTTGAGGTTGAGCTGCTGCAGCTCATTGGCACTCACGGCGGCATGCAGCAACAGCTCGAGGCGGTCCTCGCCGGGCTGAGCGGTGTGAAACACCCGATAGAAACGGCTGATCAGGGCAATCGCCTCATCGGCCGAGGAAGCCTCCATCAACAGGGAGGGATCCTCGGGCGAGATCAACCCCTGCGCCGCCAGCCCCTGCTCGACATCGCGCTGCCAGCCCTGCCAGAAGCTGTTGCCCTGCGGCGCCAGCAGCACCAGCGGGATGGGCCGGGTTCGGCCTGTCTGAATCAAGGTCAGCGCCTCGAACAGCTCATCGAGGGTGCCGAATCCCCCCGGCAGCACAACCAGGGCATCGCTCTCCCTGAGAAAGAACAGTTTGCGGGTGAAGAAGTAACGAAAATGCAGCAGACGCCCTTCCGGACCGCTCACATAGCGGTTGGCATGCTGTTCAAAGGGAAGATCGACGTTGAGCCCGTAACTACAGGCCTGACCGGCGCCGCGATTGGCAGCCTCCATGACGCCGCCTCCCGCACCGGTCATGACATGAAACCCATGCTGCACAGCCCTGCTGGCCAGATCACTGGCCAGCTGATAGGCCGGCTCGTGGGGCTGGGTTCGCGCCGAGCCAAAAACCGTGATCTTGCGCACAGCGCGACTGGCCTGAAACATGTGCAGACCGTCACGCAAATCAGCCAGAGCGTCGGCGATCAACCGCCACGACTCCGGAGAGCTTTCGTGGTGGCTGATCTCGAGCAGCGTGACCACTGAACGCTCGATCCAGCGCCGCTGCGGATGATCCACCAGTGAGGCCGCCAGAACCTCCAGCGGGCTCTGGCCAGCACAAAAAGACAGCGGTGGCGGATCAGTGTTCAGAGGCCAAACGGGTTCAGAGGTGCTTCGAGAGGGTGCTCGACAGTGTGGTCTTGGGCACAGCACCAACCACGGTGTCAACCTTCTGACCGCCCTTGAAGATCATCAGGGTCGGAATGCTGCGAATGCCGTACTGGCTGGCGACGTTGGGATTTTCGTCGGTGTTGAGCTTGAACACCTTGATCTTGCCGTCGAACTCCTTGGCGATCTCATCGACGATCGGAGCGACCATGCGGCAGGGACCACACCAGGGGGCCCAGAAGTCGACCAGCACGGGCACATCGCTCTTGAGCACGTCTTGCTCGAACGAAGCGTCGGTGACAGCAGCGGCGCTGGACATCCTTGATGGGGAAAGGGTTCTGGGAATCTAGCAAGGTTTTCTCAAAGGGCCAGGGCAGGCAACATCCCGTTGCAGCAGCGCCCTGCCCCCCAGAACGGTCAAGACAAAAAGCCCGGGCGCGCCGGGCCGGGGGTGTGAGGAGTGTGCGAGCCGTAGCCCCCACACTTCAACGATAGGGGCTTACTTGCCCATTCCAAGCTGTTGGGCTTTTTGATACACCTTGCCTTCGGTCAGCAGCGAAGGCGCCACCACCACCTCGACCTGCTGCATCTCGGCCAGGGTGCGAGCACCAAGGGTGCCCATCGAGGTCTTGATGCAACCCAGCAGGTTCTGGGTGCCGTCATCGAGGGAAGCGGGGCCGCGCAGGATCTTTTCGAGGCTGCCGGTGGTGCCCACCTTGATGCGGGTGCCGCGGGGCAGCACCGGACTGGGTGTAGCCATGCCCCAGTGAAAGCCGCGGCCGGGGGCCTCGGCAGCGCGGGCGATCGGTGATCCAATCATCACGGCGTCAGCGCCGCAGGCCAGACACTTGCAGATGTCACCGCCGGTGACAATGCCGCCGTCGGCCACGATCGGCACATAACGACCGCTCTCGGCCAGGTAGTCGGCGCGGGCCGCGGCACAGTCGGCCACCGAGGTGGCCTGAGGGATGCCAATACCCAGCACACCGCGGCTGGTGCAGGCGGCACCAGGGCCGATACCCACCATGACGCCGGCGGCTCCAGCCCGCATCAACTTGAGCGCGACGTCATAAGTGACGCAGTTGCCGATGATCACGGGCACGCCGAAGTCGCGGCAGAGCGCTTCCAGATCCAAGCTCTCCTGGCCTTCGGGGCCGATGTGCTCGGTGCTGACCACGGTCGCCTGCACAAAAAACAGATCGGCACCGGCCTCGGCAATGGCCTTGCCAAACTTGAGGGCCGCAACGGGGGTGGCGCTCACGGCGGCGATGCCGCCGGCCTGCTTGATCTCAGCAATCCGCTTGCGAATCAAGTCTTCTCGCACCGGTTGGCTGTAGAGCTCCTGCATCAAGGGCACGAACTCGTCCTTACCGACAGCGGCGATGCGATCGAGGGCAGGGTTGGGGTCGTCGTAGCGGCACTGCACACCCTCGAGATTGAGCACGCCAAGGGCACCCTGCTTGGTGAGCTCGACGCACATGCCCACATCAACAACACCATCCATGGCGCTGGCAATGATCGGGATTTCGCGGCTGATGCCGCCCAGGGTCCAGCTGCTATCGGTCACCGCCGGATCGACGGTGCGCCCCCCGGGCACCAGGGCGATCTCATCAATGCCGTAGGCGCGGCGAACGGTGCGGGAGCGGCCGAGCTGGATGTCCACCGGATGGATGCGTATTCGGGCCACCGTACCAAGCGGTGTCCAACGAGGCTCGCCTTAGCTGAGACCGCGAAAGGCCTTCCAGCGGTTGCCCAGATCACTGAACAGTGCTGCGCGATCGCTGCTGCGCAGCAAGCGCGGCAGCCCGTAGCGCAGCAGCCAGACCAGACCCACCAGCTCAAGCAACCCCGGCAGCAGCGGCAGGCTCTCAAGGGTGCCGACCACGGCGGCATAAACCTGAAGCACCAGCAACACCAGCACCAGGCTGAGGCCACCACCGACGGGCCTGCTGAGGCGCTGCCACCACGCCTGGGGTTCGCCGCTGCTCCACCAAGCCCGCAGCTTGGCGCGCAGCAGGTCCCACTCACCACCCGCTTCGGGTTGAGCTGGTAGTTCAAACACCTGGGCCACGCCGGGGGCCGGCGCTTGCTGGGGGGTCTCGGTGGCTTGTTCCATGGCGCAGTGGCCTGGCCGCGACAAACGTTGTGCCGCCGGAGCTTAAGGCGATCGCCAGGGGCGCGCTGCTCACAGGTCGAGCGGCACCAGCCCCGCCCGGCTGCTCAGCGGCCGTAGCGGCTCCTGCAACGGCATCGCACCACTGCAGAGCAGCTCCACCAGTTGATCAGCCGCAGCGGCGGCCAACCGGGGACTGTGGGCCGGTGCGCAACGCAGCTGCCGCCCCTGCAGCGTGAAGCTGCCGCTCTGCAGAGCGGCATAGCTGACATGGGCCAGCCGAGGCTTGATCCGCCGCGGGATGGCCAGATCCAGCACGGGAGCCTCCAGCACGTCTGGACCAGCGGCCGCCTGAGCGGCCGTTTCGGCATCGAGCAGGGGCACCGGTGCGGCGATCGGCACCAGCAGAGCGGCCCCGTGACCCTCCAGAAAGCAGCTGTGCACGCCAGCGGCTGGGAGCAGCTCGAGCTCGACCATCACCGCCGCGCAAAGACCCGGTCCGCAGGCATGGCCGCTGGGCTGACGCTGCACTGCAGGGTGATGGCCGCTCCCCGGACCCACGACCATGCCGATGGCCCCGCCCACCAACACCGGCGAGCCGGGGCCCAGCTGGCGCAGCCCCGGCATGGTGAGACCGATGCTGCCGGCGCCGCCGCAGCTGTACAGCGCCGAGACCAGCGGCCCCAATAGGGGCCCGAGGGGACTGCGCAGCAGGCCTTCGCCGCTGCTAACCGCCACCAAGCCGTTTTCAACAATGGCGCGCTGCAGCAGCAGACGCCCACCACCCAATTGGGCCAGGCCAACGCTGCCGCTCAACTCGAGCCGCGGCTGCAACGGTGTGGGCTCACCCAGGCCGCTGAGACCCAGCTGCCGGCCGGCGATCAGATCGGTCAAGACCTGCGCCCCGCTGCGGCGGCTGGGATCACCCAGGGCACCCCCGAGGGGCAACACCAGATCAGCCGCGGCGCCGCCCACCAGTGCAGCCACACCCCCGAGCTGCAACTCCCGCAGACGAATGGGGGGGTCGGCGGGCCCCAGGCTCAGCAGCAGGGCCCCCTGGTCGGTGAGCACGGCATCGGCCGCCGCCACCACATCGGTCTGGGCATAGGCCTCCTGCAGACCCACCTGGGCCACCAGAGCGCGATAAGCCGCGGCGGTGCGCACCTGCAACAACCCCTGCTGCTGACGCAGGCGCAACGCGGCAAGGGTGCGCTGCGGCCAGGGCTCAGTGGCTGCCGTGCGGCGCGCCATGGTGCATGCAGCGATCGGGGCTCATCAAACAGGAATTGCAGTGCGGGTTTCGATAGACTTGGACCTGCATCAGGTGGTCTTGCATGGCGGATCCAACCGGATCAGGTAATTCGGGCGAATCCGGCAGCGATCCCAACTCCAGGGTCATCCAGACCGACCTGCGCAACGAGATGTCGCGCTCCTATCTGGAGTATGCGATGAGTGTGATCGTGGGTCGGGCCCTGCCCGATGCCCGCGATGGTCTCAAACCCGTGCATCGCCGCATTCTTTACGCGATGTACGAGCTGGGCCTCACCAGCGACCGGCCTTACCGCAAATGCGCCCGTGTGGTGGGTGAGGTGCTGGGTAAGTACCACCCCCATGGCGACACCGCGGTGTACGACGCCCTGGTGCGCATGGCCCAGGACTTTTCCATGCGCATGCCCCTGATCGACGGGCACGGCAACTTCGGTTCGGTGGATAACGATCCGCCGGCGGCCATGCGATACACCGAATCGCGGCTGCAGGCCCTCACCACCGACAGCCTGCTGGAGGACATCGAGGCCGAAACCGTCGACTTTGTTGACAACTTCGACGGCTCCCAGCAGGAGCCCACGGTGATGCCGGCGCGCATCCCTCAGCTGCTGCTGAACGGCTCCTCGGGGATCGCCGTGGGGATGGCGACCAACATCCCCCCCCACAACCTGGGCGAACTGATCGACGGTCTGCTGGCCTTGATCGCCAACCCCGAACTCAGCGACCGGGAGCTGATGGCGATCATCCCCGGCCCCGACTTCCCCACCGGGGGGCAGATTTTGGGCCGCAGCGGCATCCGCGAGACCTACACCACCGGGCGTGGTTCGGTGACCATGCGCGGTGTGGCGGCGATCGAAACGATCGAGGCGCCGGGCCGGCCCGACCGCGATGCGGTGATCATCACCCAGTTGCCCTACCAGACCAACAAGGCAGCGCTGATTGAGCGCATCGCTGAGCTGGTCAACGACAAGAAACTCGAGGGCATTGCCGATATTCGCGACGAATCGGATCGCGATGGCATGCGCATCGTGATCGAATTGCGCCGTGACGCCTACCCCCAGGTTGTGCTCAACAACCTGTTCAAACTGACGCCACTGCAGAACAACTTCAGCGCCTACATGCTGGCGCTGGTAGGCGGCGAGCCGATTTTGCTGACGCTGCGCAAAATGCTCGAGGTGTTTCTCGATTTTCGGATCGAGACCATCGAGCGGCGCACGCGTTACTTCCTACGCAAAGCCGAAGAGCGCGATCACATTTTGCTGGGCCTGCTGCTGGCTCTCGATCAGCTCGATCCGATCATCGCCCTGATCCGGGCCGCTTCGGATACCGCCACGGCACGTCAACAGTTGCAAGAGCGCCACGGCCTCAGCGAAATCCAGGCCGACGCCATCCTGCAAATGCAGCTGCGGCGCCTGACGGCCCTGGAGGCCGACAAGATTCGCCTTGAGCACGAGGATCTGGTCACCAAAATCGCCGATTACAAGGACATCCTCGGCCGGCGCGAGCGGGTGCTGGGTCTGATCACCAACGAACTGGGCGCCATCCGCAGCCGCTACGACTCGCCGCGTCGCACCGAAATTCTCGACATCGAGGGCGGACTCGACGACATCGACTTGATCGCGAACGAGCGCTCGGTGGTGCTACTGACCGAGAACGGCTACCTCAAGCGCATGCCGGTCAGCGAGTTCGAGGCCACCAGCCGCGGCACCCGCGGCAAGGCCGGGACCCGCAGCCAGGGCGAGGAAGCGGTGAAGTTGTTCATCAGCTGCAACGATCACGACAGCCTGTTGCTGTTCTCGGATCGCGGTGTGGTGTACACCGTGCCCGCCTACCGCGTGCCGATCAGCAGCCGCAGCGCCAAGGGAACCCCGATCGTGCAGCTGTTGCCGATCCCGCGGGAAGAGCAGATCACCTCACTGCTGGCGGTGAGTGAGTTTGCCGAAGATGCCGTACTGGTGATGCTCACCAGCGGCGGCTACATCAAGCGCACCCGCCTGTCGGCCTTTGCCAACATTCGCTCCAACGGCCTGATCGCCATCTCCCTGGAAGAGGGTGATGCCCTGACCTGGGTGCGGTTGGCCCAGCCCGGCGACAGCGTGTTGATCGGCTCGCGCAACGGCATGACCATTCACTTCAGGCTCTCCGATGAGGAGTTGAGGCCCCTGGGCCGCACGGCCCGCGGCGTCAAGGCGATGAACCTGCGCCCCGGTGACCAGCTGGTGAGCATGGACGTGTTGCCGGTCGAGTTGGCCGACCGAGTCGAGGTCAGCGCCGGTAGCAACGACGACGAGAGCGACAGCGACGACGTCGCCCCCAGCGATGGCCCGTGGGTGCTGGTCGCGAGCGCCAGTGGACTTGGCAAGCGGGTGCCTGTCGATCAGTTCAGGCTGCAGAAGCGTGCCGGCATGGGGCTGCGCGCCATGAAGTTCAGACGCGACGGTGATGTGCTCGTGGGCCTCAAGGTTCTCGGTGCCGGTGAGGAGCTGCTGCTCGTCAGCGAGCGGGGCGTGATTGTTCGCATGCAGGCCGATGCGATTCCGCAACAGTCCCGTGCCGCCACCGGGGTCCGCCTGCAGAAGCTCGATACCGGCGATCGTCTGGCCGAAGTGGTGCTTGTGCCACCGGCTCCCGACGAGGAGCCGACCAACGACGCCACAGGGGGCGGCGACGCCAGCAGTGAAGACAACGTCAACCAAGACGCCGGCTCCGCGACTGAGGCAAGCTCAACGCAAGATCAAGCAACCGACGCCTGATCCTCTGCTGAACCCTGCAGAGTTCATTTGATCGACAACGCCCAAACCACCAGGCCGACATACCCTCCCAAACTCAGCAGCTGCATGGACCATTCGAGTCGCTCCATCGCAGCTGTTGCCGAGGCGCTGCTCGGTTGTCCCGCAGTTGTCTGCCGGCCCAGTCGGTTGGCACGCCAGATGAATTCGCAGAAGAAGGCCAGCGTCACCACATAGGAAAAGGCATAGAGCGTATCGAGCACCGTCAAATACGGAAGCGATGGCAGCGAGTCGCGATAGGCCTGCTGCATGAACACCAGGGTGAGCAGGATCAACGGCGGTATCGCAATGCGCTCGTTGGTGAACGTCGCCAGCAGATTCGGGGTGAGCAGCATCACCACCATGGTGATGGCCAAAGGCAGCAGCCACTTGACCAGAGCAGCCCAACCGATGGGGTCATAGCGCAATTCCATCAGCACCCCATCGCCACGTTGAAGCAGGCGCCATTGGCGCAGCTGATAGCCATCCATGTTGGAGGAGCGGCTCACGCTCGAGGCCCTGGGGTCAGCACTGATCCGCAGGTTCAGCGGTTGATCGGTAGCAACTGGCGAATTGGAGTCATAGGGATAGGCGTGGATGGCGCCGTTGGCACTGGGAACAGGAGCCACCAGCAGGTTCAAAGGCAGGGTGCCAAAAGGGAAACCGCGAAAGTCAATCTGATCGGAATAAAAATCTCCGGTAAAGCGATAGTCACGTCTGACCTTCCCGCCAACCGTGATCAAGCCGCCATCAGGCTCGGTCAACGAATTCCAGGGTTCAACCTGATTTTCAAACCGCACCAGCTCGATCAGATCAATGCCTCGGGCCTCCAGCGCAGGCATCGCCGCCGCCGGGATGCTCAGCCGCAGCACACCTTCAATGCTGTAGGTCTTGCTGCTGGCCGAAAAGCGGTAGACATTGCCGACATGGATGCCGACATCAACGTTCAGCAGAGGCGATGCCGCAGTGACGCCAGGCGGCAGCAGCAACGCCAACAGCAGGGCCAACAGAGTGACTGTGCTCAGCAGCCAGCGTCTGATGCTGGTCATGGGGCTGATGCACGACTGACCCTCAGCGTATCGGTGTTCGCAACTCAGCCGCCGCCGTGGGATCGCCGGCCAAGGGTGAACAGACCGGGCATGATTGCGCCATGAAACCCGATGCCATCCCGCAGCCCGGCGATCTTTGGATTGCCAACAGCGTCAGCGATCTGCTTCAGGGTGATGTGCGCGAACACCTGCCGATCGAGCGCATTCCCCTGAACGGCGATGTGCTGGGCCTTGGCACCACCACAAGCGTCGACAATGGTGAACTGAGCTTCCTGCAGAACCCGGCGGGCAACACCACGATCTGGAAGTGCCAGGCCAGCGATGGTGGCATCCGCCCCCTGCAGAGCGGCGACGGCAGCGCACACTTTCCCTATGTGTGCTTCAGCGGCAATGCTGCGGCCCTGCGAACACCCGTGGATCTGAGCCTGCTGGGACCCAGCCGGGGGCGTTCGCTGCAGCAGCTGGTGAGCGAGGCGATCGAACAGGAAGTGGCCCAGGGACGGCTGACCCAGGCACCGATCTATGGCCTGCGCCTGCTGACGCGCTGGCAGTCGCTGATCATCACGGTGGCATCCAAGCTGTGCATGGGACAACAACGACGCAACGCAGCCATCGCCAGCAGCCCAGCCAGCGCATCCGCCGCTGGGGCCTCGATCTATCAACGGCTGCAGCATTACCGGCTCAGCGGCTCAAACCCCGCTGGCGCCGATGACCCCATTCGCTACCTAGGGGCCTCACTGCGCTGGGATTGCTGCGGCTTCTGGGACAGCGAGCCCACAACAGGTCGGCTGACGGTGCCAGTGGAGGGCGCCCATCTGCATCTCCATGGCTGCAGCACAGACCTGCGTCATGGCGGACACCTGCACCACGATCACCCGCAATCCCAGCTCGAGGAGCTGGAACGGCTGGTGCTCTACCCACTGCAACGGGTCCACCAGCTGGGCAGCGATCTCGCGGTCGAAGGGCTGACCTATCGGCAAGGTGAAGCCCGCTTTCGCGTCAGCAATCGCGGTTCGATGGATGTCAGCGACGTCGGCATTGCCGTGGTCATCGACAACGCCTATGACAGCCATCGCTACTTGCGCCTGCCCTGGTTGAACGCGGGCGAGCATGAAGACTTCAGCCTGGCCTGGCCGCTCAAGCCGGGCAGCCATCGTCTCGAGGTGATCGCCGACCCCGAGCGCCACGTGCTCGAAGCCGAACCTCTGCAACACAACAACCGCATGACCCTCGATCTGGAGATTGCCGCCTGATGACCACAGACCATGCCAACCTCGATGTGCTTGTCATCGGCGGAGGTCCGGCAGCGCTGTGCATCAGCGCCGCACTGGCCGAGCACAATCTGGCGGTGGGGGTGCTGAGCAGCAGCGACCGCCACCAGAGCTGGGCCAACACCTACGGCATCTGGGTTGAGGAGGTGGATCAACTCGGGCTGGGTGCGTTGCTGTCGCACCGGTGGCAAAACACGGTGAGCCATTTCGGACCGATTCCCGGCAACAGCAGCGACGCAACAGACGGCAGCATCGAGCATGGACGGAGCTATGGCCTGTTCGACAAGCAACGGCTGCAGCAGCACTGGCTCAGCATCGGCGAGCGCCACGGCGTGCGCTGGTGGTGCGATCAGGCCAACGCCATCGTCCACAACCACACGCATTCTGTCGTCAGCACCGAGACGGGAACCAGCCTGCGGGCCCGGCTGGTGGTCGATGCCAGTGGGCACAAACCTGTGTTTGTCCACCAGCCGCAGGCGCGGGCCATCGCCGGCCAGGCGGCTTATGGCGTCGTGGGCCGCTTCAACAAACCGCCGATCAACCCGGGGCAGTTCGTGTTCATGGACTACCGCTGCGATCACCTGAACGAGGCCCAGCGCCGCGAACCGCCCACATTCCTCTATGCGATGGATCTGGGCGACGACGTCTACTTCGTCGAGGAGACATCGCTGGCACTGGCACCAGCGGTGCCCTTCGCCGTGCTCAAAGCCAGGCTCCACCAGCGCCTGAGCCACAGCGGTGTCAACGTCGAGGCGATCCATCATGAGGAGTTCTGCCTGTTCCCGATGGATCCGCCCCTGCCCGATCTCAACCAACGGGTGGTGGGTTTTGGCGGTGCCGGCGGCATGGTGCATCCGGCCTCGGGCTTCATGGTGGGGAGCCTGCTGCGCCGCGCACCAGACCTGGCGTCTGCCATCGCGGCGGCCCTGGCCTCAGACCACGGCGATGCTGCCGCGGTGGCCCGTCAAGCCTGGCAAAGCCTGTGGCCGCAAGAGATGCAGCTGAGGCGTGCGTTCCATTGTTTTGGCCTGGCCAAATTGATGGGCTTCGATGAAGCCCAGCTGCGCCATCACTTCCATGCCTTCTTCAGACTTCCGCCCCACCTCTGGTACGGCTTTTTGACCAACACCCTGGGAATCGGCGAACTCGCCGGTGCCATGGCTCGCCTGTTTGCGCTGGCCAGCTGGGATGTGCGCAGCGGCTTGCTGCTGCCGGCGCGAGAGGCGCCAGGCTGGAGCGCAGCGACAGCAACCGTTCCGCCGAACTGATGCAACAGCTGCGCAGGTTTTGGCCCAGACAAATCGGCAACCAGTGCCTGGTCATGCTGGTGGCCGGAACCATGGTTGGCCTGGTCGCTCCGCAGCTGACCGGCTGGCTGCAACCGTTGGCCACAATTTTTTTGCAGGCATCGCAGATCGTGGTGATGCCATTCCTGATCTGCGAACTGCTTGTGGGCTTCGGCAAATTGGAGCCAGGCTCACTCAGGGTGCTGGCACGGCGTGGCGGCCTGGTGCTGGTTGGCATCTGGCTGGTCGGGGCAGCAACGGTCATCGCACTGCCGCTGTTTCTGCCCAAGCTGGTCACCTCCGAGTTCTTTCACACGGGACTGTTTGAGAAAGCCAAGTCCACGGACCTTCTCAAGACCTACCTGCCAGACAACATCTTCACGGCACTGGCTGACGACAATTTTCCTGCCACCGTTCTGTTCAGCTGCCTGTTGGGCATCCTGCTGCAGACGATTCCCGAACGCAATGAACTGCTGCGGCCGCTGGAGGTGATCCGCACGCTGTTCAAGAAGCTGAACAAGCTGGTTTTGCGAATGATTCCCTACGGAATCTTTGCCCTGATCAGTCGCAATGTGGCGACTCTCAGGAGTGACGATCTCCTCAGAATGCAGGGGTATCTGAGCCTCAGTCTGATCGCCTTTGTTCTACTCAGCCTGGTGGCCTGTCTCAGTGTGGTCAGCCTGACGCCGATCAAACCGCTGGCCCTCTGGCGCATGATCAAAGGGCCTTTGGCACTGACCGCCAGCAGCGCCAATCTGTTGATTGCGCTGCCAATGCTGGTCAGCAACCTGCAGGAGATGCTGCCCGACGCCACGGGAGCCCGTGATGAACAGGCCACGCTCATGCGCGAAGAGCTGGCGCCGCTGGTTTCTCTGGGCTACGCCCTGCCAACCCTGGGGCAGGTGGCCAGTCTGCTGTTTATTCCGTTTGCGGCCTGGTACGTGGACCAGAGCCTTGAACCGGGAAGCACAGCAACGATGCTGTTGCGGGCGATTCCCGCCTCGGTCTCAGGCATCAAAGCCGTGGTGAGACAGGAGCTGCTGCAGCTAGGGCTTCCCATCGATCTGCTGCAGCTGGTTTATCTCAACGGCGAATGGCTGTACCGCTTCGAGAAGGTGCTCTCGCTCGAAGGACTGGTGGTGCTGGCCGTGCTGGTTTATGCCGCTGGGGTGGGCGCCTGGCGGCCCAGACCCGCGTTGGGCCTGACTGGCCTGGCCCTGGTGCTTGGGCTTGGTGCTGGCCTAGGGCAGGGCAATCGAGTGCTGCTCAGCACTGCATTGCAGCACTCGTATCACAACGACGACCGCTTGCTGAGCCTGCGCTCAACACGAAACGGGTCGCCACCGATCGAGGTCAACGGGCCTCAGCCCGTTGAACCCGTGAGCCTTGCAGCGATCCAACAGCGCGGTGTGCTGCGGGTTGGCTTGCGCACCGACGGTTTGCCTTGGAGCTATCGCAACAACCAGGGTCGGCTGGTTGGCTTCGATGTCGACTTGGTGGCGAACCTGGCCCAGGACCTGGGGGTGCGCCTGCAGGTCCAGGAGGTCGATCCCTCAAAACTGGGGATCTGGTTGAGACAGGGAAGGCTCGATCTGTTGGCAGGGGGCATCCAAGCCAGCCCAACACGCTCGATTCTGTATGAACCAAGCCGCGGTTATCTACCCCTGAATCTCGCCTTGGTGGTCCCCGACAGCAAGGTGAAACTGCTGCAGAACGGTGAGGCTGCCAGCCTCAAACGGCCCATTGTGCTGGCGGTGCGCGATCGCGACGCCATCAGCAGCGGCCTGGCCGACGCGCTGGGGCGCTATTTGGGCGAAGGCAGAGGTGCTGTGCGGGTGGATCTGGTGCCCATCCAACAGAAGGAAGCCTTTTTCTCAGCAAGCGGGCAACGCCAATTCGATGGCCTGCTAACTCCTGCCGAATCTGGTGCCGCCTGGGCGGTGATGCACCCCAACACATCGTTGATCACCCCATTCGGCAAAGACCTGAACGCAGAGCTGGTCTTGCTGATTGGAGGACGCGATGCGTCCCTGCGCCGTTACATCAACGGATGGCTGAGTCGCGAGGTCGCACGTGGTGGCATCGAGCGCCTGTACAACTACTGGATTCTGCTGAAACCTGAAACGAGCCAACACCCATAAAGACGTTGGACGATCACAGGATCGAATCGGATAGCCGCAACTTCACTGCGTCAGACGACATGAGCATGCCGCAAAGCTGTGTAAACAGGTCACTTGATCAGGATCGATTGATTCGAAAACTCCGTCCAAAAACGCCGCAACTT
Organism: uncultured Klebsiella sp.; assembly: GCA_964344095.1. Classification (GTDB taxonomy): domain Bacteria; phylum Cyanobacteriota; class Cyanobacteriia; order PCC-6307; family Cyanobiaceae; genus RGUW01. The sequence continues at coordinate 3,046 of CAYFMB010000006.1, read as the reverse complement.
CTGCGCTGTTTTTGCCTCGGAACCATCCACCAATTTGGGCTGGTAATGCTGACCTCCTAGCTCAGGATTCTTGGGCGGGTAGTACAGCGCAAAATCTTGCGGACGAATCAGGAAATGCGCAGCCGTCTGATCCCAGAGCAGCATTTCACCACCAGGTCCCTTGGCAACGGCAGCAGGCTCCCACGTTGACAGTGACGAACAAGGCCGACCCTTGGTTTTTGGAGTGGTGTACAGCGACGTGCAAGAGATCGAATTGATCAGCGCTTTGCGAAGACGTCCCGGCAATCCAGCCATTCTCAAACCACCGACGGTGACACCATTTGGCTGCTTGGTTCCAGCGACCATGGCGTAGCTCGGGTTGTAACAGCGAGCTGCAGGTGTCGTGGTGTCATGACAATCATCAAAGCGAGGGATATCAACAAAAAATGTCTTCAAGCCCGCCAACATGGGCATGGCCTTCTGGCAAGCCTTGAAATCATAGTTGCAATTGAATGATTCACGGCCCATCGTTGCAGAATTATCACCAATCCGCTGCCCCATAATGACAACGCGATCAATCTTATCGCGAATGGCAGGCAGATAATTCACAAACGAAGTATACGTACCAATGATGAGAACCGAGACACGATCACAACGATCAACAGCCTTCTGCAGGGTCTTGACATACGCATGATCCATGGCCCAAGGCTTAGGCTCAGACGGCAGCAGACCATTGGCGCGATTCATCATGGCCCGAAAAAATGGCAGCCACGACCAACGGTTCAAATCAGGTCCATTCTGCTGTTTGGCACCCACAATCACCGGAATCTTGCGACTGTTGGGCTGATCAGGAAGATGATTGATCAACTGATCGAGTGCAGGCGCCGCCTGTTCAGGCAGGGTGTAGCCCTCTGACTGAATGATGGCTGCCACATGCTTCATCCCCAGCACGGGGGGGATGGCCATCATGTCATCAATATCAAAATCATTATCAATCACAACGCAACTCTTGCCCTCAGCAGCAGGCTTCGCGCCTGGGCTGGCCTGGGCTGTCAGAGGGGCCACACAGCCCAGCAGCAAGGCCTGGGCAAGCAGGCACGCACGCACACGCTGAACAGATTGGCGATGCAACATCATGAGCAAGATGACGCAGCCGTGCGTCGACTCAACAACAAATTTTCAAACACAAGTTTAGGCAGGCAGCCTGACAGAGCCGACAAAACAAGCAGAAGAAATTCAAAAATTTGTGCCTCAGTTCTGCAACCAGACGCACCCGGAATCATCGATCCTGCACCCAAGCCATCAAGGCCGGCTCACCCAATCGGCGGCATTGAGCAAGGGGAAGAGTCCATCTTCACGCTCGACAGCGGCAAGCCAACCCTCGGGCAGGGGCGTGTTGTTGTTGATGGCATCCATCAGGCGCCAGAAGCGATCGAGATGGCGCTCGATGCGTTCTTTGGCCAGGTCGGTGGTCGTACCGGCCCGCAAGATGAAACTCCAATCGGAGCTCTGGGCCAACAGCAACTCGCGGCCCGCCTGGGTGAGCAAGGCGCGCTGGCCGGCACTGCCAACACCGCGGTTGACCCGCCGCACCATGGCAGCCGAGGCCCGCTGCCATTCGATCACGACCCAGGCGTTGCTGTCGTTCAGCCAATAATCGTGGTAGCCGCCCTGGCCCCAGCTGCTGGGCGAAGGGCGGCACACCTGCAACGGCTGATCCTCGGCCAACACAGCCCGGAGATGGGTGAACTGAACCCCAAGCCCTGGGCCCTGACGAAACAGCTCGGCCAGGAAGCGAGGCCCTTCAAACCACCAATGGCCAAACAACTCGGCATCAAACGGTGCCACCAGCAGCGGCGGGCGGTCCATCACCGCGGCCAACTGGGTCAACTCGACCTGACGTCCCTGCAAATAGTGAGCCGCATCGCTGACGATGCGCTCACGGGCGACCGCCGGCTCATAGGGCAATTTCTGCTCAAGCGCCACACTCTGCCCCGTCACCCGATGCAACTTGAGGCCCAGGGGACGCCGGCTGCGAATGCCGGCCTGGGCCAGCCGTTCGTCGCTCAGGTCCCAGCCCAGATCGCGATGAAACTCGCGGTAGGCGCCGTGGCCGGGATAACCATCGCGGGCACTCCAGACCGGGAGGGTTGACGTGCTGTCGCGGCCGACAAAGGCCACACCCGCCGGAGAGCAGATCGGCGCGTAGACCCCGTACCGGGGTCGGGGCAAGGCATGCAGCAGGCCATGGCCGTCGAGGATCGAATAACGCAGGCCGCAGGCCAGCAACTGCTGGTCCAGGCCTTCGTAGTAGGCGCACTCAGGCAGCCAGATGCCCAAGGGGCGCTCGCCCAGCTGGCGCTCGTGCTCGCGAATCGCGGTGAGCAACTGGGCGCGCACCGCCTCGGGAGTGTGACGCAGCAGCGGCAAGTAGCCATGCGTGGCGCCGCACGTGATCAGATCGAGCACCCCGAGCTGTTGCAAGCGCCTGAAGCGGGGCACCGGACGGGCAGCAATGGCGCGCCATTGGGCCAGGGTGCGCTGCAGCTGGTCAGCCAGATCAGCAGCGGCGTCCTGTTGAGCGGCGGGCGCGCTGGCCAGCAGTTCCAGACGCAGCAACAGCCAGGGTTCAAAGCGCTGGTTGAGCCCCACATCACTCAGCAGGGTCAACAAGGTGGGAGACAGCCCCAGCGTCAGGCGCGGCGCCTGCTGCGGATCAGCCGCGGAAGCCTCAAGCACGGCCAGGAGCGGCAGATAACACTCCTGCAAGGCCTGAAAGTACCAGTCCTCTTCGAGTGATCCCGGCTCATTGGAGCGCACATAGGGAAGGTGCGCGTGCAGAACCAGGGCCAGCTCGCCTAGGGCCATGGGCCTACCGCAGACGCATCACTTTAGGCTAATTCATGAATCTCAGCCAAACTGGGTCGCAAGTCACCACAAACTGGAAGCAACAACAGGTAAGCGTGAATCAATCTCAGCTCAGCGAGGGAGACCAGAATCGGCCCCGGGCAAGCCGGTCGAATCCCCAAGAAAGGAAAGCCGATGCAGGCAATCTGACGCGCGGTTG
>CAYFMB010000005.1:0-21938 GCA_964344095.1 uncultured Klebsiella sp. | reverse complement strand
CCTCGAACTTGATGATCTTTTCGCGGCCGGTGAAGGCGCGCATCAGGCGCAGCACTGACATGCAGGCTTCGGTGCCGCTGTTGACGAAGCGCACCATCTCAACGCTGGGGACCGCTTCGATCACCAGCTCGGCCAGGCGGTTCTCCAGGGCGCAGGGAGCGCCAAAGCTGGTGCCCTTGTCGAGGGCTTCATGCAGGGCGGCGATCACCTCGGGGTGGGCGTGACCGCAGATCGCCGGGCCCCAGCTGCCGATGTAATCGATGTAGCGGTTGCCATCGACGTCCCAGGCATAGGCGCCCTTGACGCGGTCAAACACCACCGGGTTGCCGCCGACCGAGCGGAAGGCCCGCACGGGCGAGCTCACGCCGCCGGGCATCAGGGTCTGGGCGGCCTGAAACAGCTCCTGGGAGCGGGTGGTGTTCAGGGCGGGAGCCGAAAGGGAAGCCGAGGTCAAGGCAACCAGCAGCGGAGAAACCGGCGGCCATCCTGACCCAGAACCGGCCCGCGTCGCACGGCTTGGTGCTGGAACCGTTGCCTGCCGGTAAGTTCAGTGTCCCTGATCAGTGTGCAGGCTTGTCTGTGGCGATCGACTGGCACCTGCTGGAGCGGGAGCTCAGGCGACATCTGCCCTCCCGCGCCATCGTGGTCGCTGCCCAGGAGCTGCTTGCTTACGACTGTGATGGCCTGACCCTGCAGCGCCATCAGCCACCGCTGGTGGTGCTGCCCGAGAGCGCCGAGCAGGTGGCGGCTGCTGTGCGGCTCTGCCATCAACTGGGGGTACCGTTTGTGGCCCGCGGCAGCGGCACCGGCCTGTCGGGTGGGGCTGTGGCCGAGCAGCCCGCTCTGGTGATCGCCACCAGTCGCATGCGCCGCATCTTGGCGATCGATCTGGAGAACCACACGATCACCGTTGAACCCGGGGTGATCAACAGCTGGGTCACCCGGGCGGTGGCGGGTGACGGCTTCTATTACGCACCAGACCCCTCCAGCCAGGTGGCCTGCAGCATCGGCGGCAATGTGGCCGAGAACTCAGGCGGGGTGCATTGCCTCAAGTACGGCGTCACCAACAACCATGTGTTGGGTCTTGAGGTGGTGCTGCCCGACGGCTCGTTGACCCGGCTCGGTGGGGCCTTGGCCGAGATGCCCGAACTCGATCTGCGCGGGGTCTTCATCGGCAGTGAGGGCACGTTGGGCATTGCCACGGCGGTCACCCTGCGCTTGCTGCGGGCGCCTCAGAGCGTGGCGGTCCTGCTGGCCGACTTCAGCAGCATGGAAGCGGCTGGCGATGCTGTGCGCCAGGTCACGGCGGCGGGGGTGCAGCCGGCCGGTATGGAAATGATGGATCGCCTCTGCCTTGAGGCGGTCAATGATTCCCTGGGGCTTGAGGACTACCCCCGCGATGCGGCAGCGGTGCTGCTGATCGAGCTCGATGGTCAGGAGCGCGAGGTCAACGCCGCCATTGCGCTGGCCGGCCGGCTCTGCCGTGAAGCGGGCGCACGGCAGGTGCGCGAAGCCCGCGACCCTGAGCAATGCGCCCGCTTCTGGAAAGGCCGTAAGAACGCCATCACCGCCCTCGGCCGGCGGTACCCCAGCTACTACCTGCAGGACGGTGTCGTGCCCCGCAGCCAGTTGCCCCGAGTCCTGGCTGCGATCGAGCAGCTCAGCCTTGAACACGGCCTGCCCGTCGCCAATGTGTTCCATGCCGGTGACGGCAACCTGCATCCGCTGGTGCTTTACAACCCCCGAGAAGAGGGCGTCGCCAAACGGGTGAAGGAGCTGGGGGCGGCGATCCTGGGTCTGTGCATTGATGTGGGCGGCAGCATCAGCGGCGAACACGGCGTTGGCAGCGACAAGCGCTGCTACATGGAGTGGATGTTCAGCGGCGACGATCTGGCCACGATGCTGCTGGTGCGCCAGGCCTTCGATCCCGGGGGCCTGGCCAATCCCGGCAAACTGTTCCCGACCCCGCGCAGCTGCAGTGAATCGGCCCGGCGTGTGCAGGTGCTGCGGGCTGAAGGGATCGACCTTCCCAAGGAAGCTTTGGTGTTCTGACTAGGTCGATTGGGGCCGCTGCAGTCCTGGCGGGCTGATCCGTGGGGCGGCATCACCCAGGTGGGTCAGGGGCACGGCAAAGGTGTGGTGATGGCGCTTGGCCCGCAGCGGCCAGCGGCGCACCCAGGCGCAATCGCTACGGGCATCAACATTGATCACCTGGTAGGTGGTGCCAGGTTGGTCGTTGAGGTTGACCAGGGCTCCCGGTTCGATGGCCATGGCTGGAGGCACTCCGGATGGCTCCACTCAAGCCCATCCCGCGCCCAAATCCAAAGACATGCTTAAGCCCTGACAGAGGGACCGCTCAAGTTGAGGTGCTCAAGCCGCGGCGGCGTCAGCAAGCGCCCCACGGCAAAGGCCCCCATGGCGAGCGGGCGGGTGCGTCTGAGGTTGTGCCAGGTGAGAGTTCGCCCCGCAAGCAAGCGGCCCCAGCCCCAAAGCCGCGCCATCGCGCGGGTCCAGAAAAACTGCAGCCGGTTGCCGTTTGCATAGGCGGGCAGAAAACACAGCGGACCGGCTAGGGCGTCGGCATGGTCGGTGGCTCGCAGTCCGGCGGCGGCATGTTCTGGATTGCCTGTGCCGCCGTGTTCGCCGTACTGGCGGTAAGGCAAATAACTGTCAACGCCACGATCCTTGAGCCAGTACCCCAGCTCCGCGTCCCAGCTGCTGTAACGGCCGGATCGATGGCGCTGCTGATGCTCTTGGGCAAAGTGCAGCAGGGTGCGGGCGACCGTGTCTGAAATCGCGTAGGCCACCATGCCGCCGGCATGGCCGCGCATGCAGTTGCCGTGATCGCTCAGATCCCAGAGTTCGATCCCCACGCTGTAGAGGTAGGCAAAGCTCGAGTGCAGACGCTCTGCCGGCACGGGCAGGGGCAGCTGGCCGAACTGGCGGACCGGTACGAAATCGGCCTCCATCACCAAGCCATGACAACCGCTGGCGGCGATCGTCTGCCAGGCCTTGGCGTGGTTGATCAGCACCCGTTCACTGGTGGCCAGGGCTTGCTGTTCCGGGGTGTACCGGCTGCGGATCACCGCAAGCCTGAAGCCCTGCTGTTGCAGGGTGCACTCCAGCGGCAAGGTGTTTTCCTGATGGGCGATCAGGTAGGCGTTGCGGCAGATCGCATTGAGTCGGTCGGGCATCCCTGGCCGGCGTCCACGCCGCAGATCGCTGGGTTGCATCCAGGCTGATGAGCCATGGCGGCGCGACGCGTCACGATGCTGCGGCGCAACGGCCCCGCATCCGCCTCAGAGCCAGTCATCGCTTGGCTCCTCCTCGGGCGGCCACACCAGATTGACCACCACCGGCGCGTGGTCACTGGGCTGGTCATTGCCCCGAACCTGCTGATGGATCTGGCAACCAGTGGCACAGGCCTGCAGCTGGTCACACAGGTAAATGTGATCAATGCGCCAGCCCTGATTGCGTTCCCAGGCACCGGTGCGGTAGTCCCACCAGCTCCAGTGGCCGCTGCTGCTCTCAAACTGGCGAAAGGCATCGGCCAGGCGCGCTCCGAGCAGCTCGCGCAGGGCCTGGCGTTCCGGCTCGCTGGCCATGATGCCGCCGGTCAGCCGCTCCGGATCGTGGATGTCGCGCGCTTCGGGGCCAATGTTGAAGTCGCCCACCATGCACAGGGGATCACCCTGGGCCTCCTGAACCGCCAGATACCGCTTCAGGCCGGCGAGCCACTGCAGTTTGTAGTCGTACTTGTCGCTGCTGAGGGAACTGCCGTTGGGCACGTAGAGATTGAGCACGCGGATGCCATCGATCAGGGCGCTGATCACCCGTTTCTGCTCGCTGAGCTCGGTTGCCTCGGGGCCCAGCAGGGCGTCCAGACCGATCTGCACATCGTCGAGCGGCAGCCGGCTGGCGATGGCGACGCCGTTGTAGGCCTTCTGGCCGCTGATGGCCAGCTCGTAGCCCAGCGCGGCAAAGGCCTCGCGCGGGAACAGCTCATCCGCCACCTTGGTCTCTTGTAGGCAGAGCACCTCGGGCTGCTCGCGCTGCAGCCAGGCGCAGACCTGGTCGAGCCGGGTGCGCACCGAATTGACATTCCAGGTGGCGATGCGCATGGGCTCAGTGATGGCGTCCTGGGTCACTAGTGTGGTTGAGCTGTTGCAAGCCTGACCAGCCATGGCACCGCGCTCACGCCTGCTCCCCGCTGCCATGGGTCTGGCGCTGCTTGCCGCGTTGCTGCCGGCCGATTTTGCTGCGGCTCAGCAGCGTGGCTATGGCCAGACCCTTGATGGCGCTTCCGGTGGCGGTTCGTCCGCACTGGGCACGGGACTGGGCAAGAGCAGTTCCGTGCTCGATGCGGTCAACCCCATCGACATGATGAACAAGATCCGCCGCAATCAGGCTCTCGACGAGGCCACACCACCGGGTGACGCGGTCGATCAGGCCCTTAGGGATTACCAGAGCCAACCGTCGGCTTCGGGCGCTGCTGCGACCGTGAAGGCTCCCTGAGCGCCGCCAGACCCCAGGCCCCGGCGACCTGATCGAGTCGGCTGTCTTGCTGACCCGGTCTCAAACTGCGTGCCTTGGCCAGCATCGCCTGGGCGGCGTTGACGTCGCCCCGTTGCTGCAGCAGCAGGGCTCGGGCCAGCAGGGGGCGTTGATCGCTCGGGAAGGCTGCCCCCAGCTTCACCAGAACGGCTTCTGCCTGGCCGGGAGTGCCCTGGCGTTGCAGCAGGTCGGCCAGCAGGAGCCCCGTGGCCAGGGCTTCGGGTCTGGGCCTCGGTTGCAGCTGGCGCGTCAGGGTGGCTTGGAGCCGCACTTCGGCCTGTTTGCCCTGTCCCTGCTCTTGTTGCAGCAACGTCTGCAGCTGCAGGGCTTCGATCTGATCAGGTCTGAGGTTGAGCACCTGGCGCAGTTCCCGTGCGGCGCCACTGCGATCACCCTGATCGCGCCTCAGCTCGGCGAGCAGCAGGCGCAGCTGCCAGCGCTGGGGGTCCCGATCGGCGAGTTGCTCAAGCAGGGAGGTGGCCTGCGCCTTGCGGCCCGATGCCACCAGCAGCTCAAGCAGCCGCTGTTGCTGTTGCGGGTCAGCTTCGCCGCGCTCGAGTTGAAGCTGCAGGTTCTCCAGCTGGTGCTCCAGCGCCTGCCGACGTGGATCGGCACTGCGGCCGCGGGCCTGTTGCTGGCCCAGCCACAGGCCGCCGCCAAGGCTGAGGCCCGCCAGCAGCACCGCAGCGGCCACAAGCCAGGGGGTCGAGGAGCGGGTCATCGCGGCGGCTGCCAGGGGCGCGCTGAGCCAGTTTGACTCAGCTAGATTCGCCTCCATGAGAGCGCATCCCATCCCCCCGGTCACCGAACCACAGCAGTACCGGGCCATCGGTGTCGTGCGCGGTGTCTACGAGCCCACCGACGTTGAGCAACTCACCCGCGGTGTGATTCGCACCGCCGATGGCCAGGCGATCGAAGCCGTCGTGCTGGGCCGTCTGCTGACCTTGATGCGCCGCCATCTGGATCTGGCCCAACCCCACCTCTGGGTGGTCTATCCCCGCTCGCGAGAGCCCCAGGGACTCCATCTGCAGATGGTCGGCGTCTGGGAACCCTCGACCCTCGATCCTGCTGCTGACGCCGAGTCTGCTGCCGATGTCCTGCCCGAGGGCGATGAGTACTTCTCGGTGCGCGGTGAGCTGATCTACACCCGTCCTGAGACCGGCGATCTGGTGATCAAGGTGCGCCAGCAACCCCGCAGCGACGGCACCCGTCCGATTCCGTTCAAGCTGCAGCTCAAAGGTGAGATCCCACTGGAGCATCTGCGTCACTTCGTCGCCCTCGATCTGCGACGCAGTGCCGAAGATCTGCAGGTCGAGCGCTTTGAGGTCATCGCACCCCTCTCGATCCGTGGCAGCCGCGGCGGCAAGAGCCGGCGTGATGGCGGACGCCGGGCGCCGGCAGGCTCCCGCAATGGCGCTGCCCCTGAGCGCAACGCCACCACCGGTGATCGCCCCCGCGCCTTGAGCCGTCCTGGGCGCTGAGCCCAGGGAGCAGCGCCATGGCTGATCCTGTTCTGGCTGGCATCGCCGTCGTTGTGGTGACTCTGCTGTCGGTCTTCGGTCCGGCAGTGGGGTTGTCCCCCTGGCTGATCACCGCCTTGGCGGGCGTTCTGCTGGCGGGACTCACCCTTGACGCTGCACGGTTTGGTGGCCGCGGCGGCCATCTGTTGGCCGAGGCCCTGCCCGGAGGGCTGGCGCGTCTGCGTCGCATCGCCGTGCACGAAGCCGGCCATGCACTCATCGCCGAAGACGAGGCGCTGCCGGTGCGCCAGGTGCTGGTGGGAAGCCTCGCCTGCCTGCGTGCCGGCCTCAACACCAGCGGCAGCACCGAGCTTGAACCCCCGGCCAGTGCCAAACTGCCGCTCGCTGAACTGCGCCGCTGGAGCAGGGTGTTGCAGGCTGGCATGGTCGCTGAGCAGCTGCAATTTGGGGCAGCACTCGGCGGTGCCGACGACCGCGCTCTGCTGGGCCGGATCTGGGGCCTCTCGGGCTATGACGTCGACACAGCGCAACGGGAGCAGCGCCGCGCCCGCCGCGAGGTCGAGCAATGGCTCAAGGCCCGGCAGCCCGATCTCCAGGAGCGAGCTGAGGCTCTGGCCCTGACGGCCCCACGGCTGGGCCGAACGCTCCAGCCAGGGGCCTGACCATGCGGGCCTGGCTCGACTGCCCGACGGGCCTGGCCGGCAACATGGTGCTCGCGGCTCTGCTCGATCTGGGCGTCCCAGCCGCCGTGATTGATGAACCCCTGGCGGCCATCGGCCTGGCTGGTCATTACCGCTTGATCAGCGAGCAGCGCCGCAGCGGCGGACTGCGGGGGCTGCATCTTCAGGTCGACCCTTGCGAACCTTCGCCGCACCATCGTCACTGGCGCGTGTTGCGCCAGCAGCTGCAGCAGGCTGACTGGCCCGAGCCGCTGCGCCAGAAGGTGCTGGCTGTGTTTGGCCTGTTGGCCGAGGCCGAGGCTGCCGTCCATGGCGTTGCTCCCGAGGAGATCCATTTCCACGAAGTCGGGGCGATCGATGCCTTGGTCGATGTGGTGGGGGTTTGCGCCGGTTTGCAGGCGCTGGGGGTGAGCGAGCTGGTTTGTAGCCCGCCGCCGGGGGGCCATGGTCAGGTGCAGACAGCTCACGGGGTTCTGCCCCTGCCGGCTCCTGCCGTGCTGGAGATTGCGCGGCTCCGTGCGGTCCCTCTGGCCAGCAGCGAAGGCTTTCCCCCCGCTGAGCTCACCACCCCCACGGGGCTTGCCTTGGCCGCCTGCTGGGCTGATCGCTTCGGGCCGGCACCGGCGCTGGTGCCCCGCGCCGTTGGCGTTGGCTTGGGCAGTCGCAGCCTCGATCGTCCCAACCTGCTGCGCTTGGTGCTGGCCGAGCCGGCCGCAGCCGTGCCGGGGCCGCAGCTGCAGACCGTGCTGATCCAGCAGGCCCAGATCGATGACGCCACTCCCGAAGATCTGGCCCATCTGGCCGAGGTGCTGCGCCGGGCAGGGGCGCTTGAGGTCTTTAGCCAGCCGATTGCCATGAAGAAGGGGCGGCAGGGGCAGCTGCTGACCGCCTTGGCCAGGCCTGAGCAGGCCGAGCTGCTGCGGCAGCTGTGGTGGCAGCACAGCGGCACGCTGGGGTTGCGCGAAAACCTGCAGCAGCGCTGGGTGTTGCCGCGCCGTCTGGGCCACGTCGACACCCCTAGGGGCCCGTTGCGGATCAAGCAGGCCCTGCTGCCCAATGGCCGCCGGCGCAGCAAGATCGAGCATGACGATCTGGTGGCCCTGGCCGAGCGCCATGGCCTCAGCCTGGATCAGCTGCGTGCTGAGGTCGCCGGCTTGCCGCTGGATGCCCCCTTGCCCCTTTCTGCTGCCGACGCCGACGATTCAGTGATCGGTCCCTGAGTCCGTGTTCCCATGACGCTCGCGCAACTTCGCTCAGTGCTTTCGCGGTTGCACGTGGCCCTCGGTGCCATCGCTGCCTGGGTGCCCGCCGGGGTCGCCCGCTGGACCAGCTTGCTCAGCTTGGGCTTTCTGCTGGCGGCCCTGCTGGGCCATGGTCGGGCAGTGCTGGCCCTAGCCCCCGACGCTCAGGGCTGGCTGTGGCTGCTGCTGGGTGTGGGGCTGAGCCTGCTCAGCCTGGTGGGCAGCGCCCTGCTCTGGGGCCTGGTGCTGCAGTGGCTGGGCCACAGGCCACGCTGGCAGCCCCTGGTGCTGGCTTATCTCAGCAGCAATGTGCGCAAGTACTTGCCCGGTGGCATCTGGCATCTAGCCACCCGCCTGCAGTGGCTGCGCGGTCAGGGACATCCGCACGGGGGGCCGTTGCTGGCCCCGGGGCAGCCACTGCCGGTGTCGCAGGCCCTCATGGCCGTGTTGCTCGATCCGCTGGTCGCTGCGGTCGCCGCCCTGGCCCTGGTCAGCTGTGGCGGCTGGCAGGGTGGCCTCGGCGGGGTTGCACTGCTGCCGCTGCTGCTGCTGTGGCCCCGCTGGCTGACGCCCGTGCTTGCCTGGATCGAACGGCGCAAGGCCGCCGCCCTTGGGGTTGAGCCTTCAGCACCCCAATTGCCGGCGGCCTGCCCCTGGGCTGCGCTGGGCTCTGCCTTTGTGTTTGTGCTGTTGCGCTTTGGCGGCTTTGCCTGTTGTGTGATGGCCCTCGATCTGCAGTCCTCCCTGGGCTGGGGGGGCTGGTTGGCGGGCTTTGCCCTCGCCTGGACCGCCGGGCTGGTGGTTCCCGGGGCTCCTGCCGGTCTGGGTGTGTTTGAGGTGGTGCTGCTGCTGCGCCTGGGCGAGGCCCTGCCCGAGCCGCCCCTGCTGGCGCTGGCCATCAGTTACCGCCTGGTGGTCAGCCTGGCCGATGTGGTGGCCGTCTCGACCGCGGCCGCTGATCAGCGGGGCAAGGGACTGGCTGCTCTTCGCAACTAGAACTATTGTTGAGAAGAACAGCGAGCAGCTGGTGCCAGCTCCCCCCCTCAGCACGGCTGACCCATCGCCACCCCGCGACGGCCTGCGCACCAGTCTTCACGACCGCGGCCAGCGGCTCACCCCCCAGCGCCAGCGTGTGCTGGCCCTGTTTGAGCGCATTGGCGAGGGCAGTCATCTCAGCGCTGAGGAGGTGCACCAGCGCTTGCTGCGCAGCGACGAGCGGGTGTCCTTGGCCACCGTCTATCGCACCCTGCGCCTGCTGAGTTCGATGGGACTGTTGCAGGAGCTCGAGCTGCCTGAGGGCGGCCGGCGCTTCGAGTTGGCCAGCGATGCCCATCGCGACCATCACCATCTGGTCTGCGTGCGCTGCGGCCGCACCGAAGAATTCGAGAGTGCAGCTGTCCTGGCTGCCGGCGAACGGGCCGCCGCAACCCATGGCTTTCGGTTGCTGGAGTGTGTGCTCAACGTGCGGGCGCTGTGTCCGCGCTGCAGCGCCGCCGAGCAGCTCTAAGCGGCTCCAGCCTGTGGGGTACAGCCCTTTGAATGGGCGTCGATCGCCGTTGCGTCAGCGCGCAAAAGCGTCTTCATAATCCGCGCAACGTGCCGTGGTTACGGGCGGCACGCCGTTGTTGCGGCCACTCACCATGCGTATCGCTCAGATCTCGCCGTTGCACGAGAGTGTGCCGCCCAAGCGGTATGGCGGAACCGAGCGGGTCGTTCACTACCTCACCGAGGAATTGGTCAGACGCGGCCATGAGGTGGTTCTGTTTGCCAGTGGTGACTCCAGCACCAGTGCCGAGCTTTACCCCTGCGTGCCTGAGGCGCTGCGGCTGGCTGGCTACAGCGGCGATCCCACGGTGCACGAGGTGATCCAGCTCGATCAGGTCGTCGCCGAACTCGATCGCTTCGACATCCTGCATTTCCATACCGGGCACATGCATTTCCCGTTGGCCAGCAGGTTGCCGATCCCTGTCCTCAACACCCTGCATGGCCCCCTGAAGCAGCCTGAACACAGCGACCTGTATTCGCGATTCCAAAAGGTACCGCTGGTGTCGATCTCCGATGCTCAGCGGCTGCCGGTGCCACATGCCCATTGGCTGGGCACGGTTCATCACGGGCTGCCCACCGATCTCTACCGCTTGGAGTCATCGCCCCAGCCTTATCTCGCCTTCATTGGCAGGGTCTCGCCCGAGAAGCGTCTCGATCGGGCCATTGCCATCGCCACGACCCTGGGTCTGCCGCTCAAGGTGGCCGCCAAGATCGACCGCGCCGACAACGCCTACTACCGCGAGGTGATCGAGCCGTTGCTGCAGGGCAACCCCTTGGTCGAGTTCATCGGTGAGGTCGACGATGGGGGCAAGCAGGAGCTGCTTGGCAATGCCCTGGCGCTGCTGTTCCCGATCGACTGGCCGGAACCCTTCGGCCTGGTGATGATCGAGGCCAACGCCTGCGGCACCCCCGTTGTTGCCTGGCGCAACGGCTCGACTCCCGAGGTGATTGAGGAGGGCATCAACGGCACTCTGGTGGATTCGATCGATGCCGCGATCCAGGCAGTGCGCCAGATCGAACGGTTCGACCGTGAGCGCGTGCGGGCCAACTTTGAGGTGCGCTTCAGCGCGGCGCGTCAGGCCGAAGACTATGAGCAGCTCTATCGCCACCTGATCCAGGCGCGGCCTCATCAGACTCAGACCGTCGTGCCGATGCTGCATGCCGCATGACCAGCTCCCCCCATTTGTGCTGAAGGATGGGGAAACCTTTGCCATGCTCGATGGCCGGGGCGAGATCTGCCCCGAGACCCATCCCGACTCGGGCATTTTTCACCGTGGCACCCGCCATGTGAGCCGGTTGCAGCTGCTGCTCTGGGGCGAGTCGGCCGCGGTGCTCAGCTCGACCGAGCGGGGCGAGATGGGGGTGCACGTCAGCCATCTCACCAATGGCACCACCCGCAGTGGCCCCCATCAGGGTGTGGTGCATCTCGAGCGCAGCAGCGTGCTCACCCCCAGCGCCTGCCTGCAGGAGCTGATCTTGACCAATTACGGCGACACCATCCTTGCGGTGCCGCTGTGTTTTCGCTGCGATGCCGACTTCCGCGACATCTTCGAGGTGCGCGGTCTGCAGCGCTCGTTGCGTGGGCACACGGTGCTGAGCTGTCGTCAGGATGCGCTGGAGTGGAGCTATCGCGGGCTCGATGGCGCCCAGCGCTGCACCAGCGTGCGCATTGGCGCCCCCCTGCAGGACGTCGGCGATGACCACCTCAGCCTCTCGCTCGAGCTGAAGCCCCGCCAGAGTCGCCGTCTTGTGCTGGAGCTGACGTTTGATCGCCCTAACGGTCAGTCAGCCTCGCCCGCCGCTGTGGATCAGGCCTATGACCAGGCGATGGCAGCCACGCTGGCCCGCTTTCGCGCGGCACGCCAGCGTTCGGCGCTGATCACCAGCGACAACCCCGCCTTCAACAGTTGGCTGGCGCGCTCTTACTCCGATGTGCATCTGCTGTCCACCGAGCTGGAGCATGGCCTTTACCCCTACGCCGGGGTGCCCTGGTTCAGCTGCCCGTTTGGTCGCGATGGATTGATCACGGCGCGCCAGCTGCTGCTGGTTGAGCCCCGGCTGGCCCGCGGGGTGTTGGGGTTCCTGGCTGATCAGCAGGCCACGGCAGTTGACCTGTCCAACGATGCCGAGCCCGGCAAGGTGCTGCATGAAGCCCGCTATGGCGAGATGGCCGCCCTGGGGGAGGTGCCGTTCGGTCGCTACTACGGCACCGTCGATGCCACACCGCTGTTTGTCATTTTGGCGGCCGACTATCTGGCCCGCAGCGGTGAACGGGCCTTCATCGCCGATCTGTTGCCGGCGCTAGAGGCGGCCATGGCCTGGATTCAGACAGCCGAGGCCCGCAGCTCAGATGGCTTTCTGCGCTACCAGTGCGCCGCCCAGGGGGGACTGCGCAACCAGGGCTGGAAGGATTCTGACGATGCGGTTCACCACAGTGACGGTCGTCTCGCCGAGGGGTCGATCGCCCTGTGTGAAGTGCAGGCTTATAGCTATGGGGCCCATCGGGCCATGGCGGCGATTTTGAGACGTTTCGGTCGTCATGACGATGCCGAAGCGTTGCTGGGTCAGGCCGAGCGTCTGCGTGAACGCTTTCACGCGGCGTTCTGGTGTGAACCAATCGGCACCTATGCCATGGCCATCGACGGTGCTGGTCAGGCTTGTGCGGTGCGCAGTTCCAACGCGGGTCATTGTCTCTGGACCGGCATTGCCACCCCGGAGGCCGCGGCTTCGATTGCCCACGCTCTGCTGGCGCCCACCAGCTTCAACGGCTGGGGCGTGCGGACCCTCGATGAACGGGAGGTGCGCTACAACCCGATGAGTTATCACAACGGCTCGATCTGGCCCCATGACAACGCCCTGATCGCGTTGGGTCTGGCGCGCTACGGCTACCGCGAGGAGGCGATGCGCATTTTGACCGGGTTGTTTGACACCGCCAGGGCGATGCCGATGCTGCGCCTGCCCGAGTTGTTCTGCGGCTTTCCCCGCCGTGACGATGAAGGCCCCACCCTCTACCCGGTGGCGTGCAGTCCGCAGGCTTGGGCCAGCGGCACGGTGTTTGCCTTGCTGGAGGCGGTCACCGGCATGGCGATCGGTCGCGATGAGAGCAGTGGGCGGGTGCAGGTGCAGTTGCGCCATCCGGTGTTGCCGCAGCGCATCAACGTGCTCGAGATCAGCGGTCTGCGCCTGGGTGACGAGGAGATTGATCTGCAGTTGCACCGGGGCGACCAGGACGTGGGTGTGCTGGTCAAGCGGCGCAGCAGCGGCGTCGATGTGCTGATCAGCAAGTGAACCGGCCAGCGACTGTCTTCCAATTGTTCTTGAGAATCGCTTGCAAAAGACGCCCGGCCTTGTTTAGGTTGCGAGTCATTCGCAATAAGCAGCCCGAACGTCATGGTCGCCTCCTTGCTCAAGCCCCCGTCTGTGCGACGACCCGCCGTGCGGCTGCCGCTGGGACACTCGGTGCTGCTCGATTCCGGCGCGCGCACTGGCGGCTCCTGTCTTGAGGTGCTTGAGGGCGTGGCGCGGGTGTACTGCCCCTGCCCCGAGACCGAGGGCATGACCCTGGCCTTTTTGCAGCCCGGTGATCAGCTGCGCACCGACCGGCTCTGCAGCGAGGGTGTCTGCGTTGAGGCGTTGACGCCGCTGCTGTTCCGCAGCGACGCTGAACCCCGCTTGGGCGAAGGCTTCGACGCCGTCAATGAATGGACGCTGCAGTTGCTGCGCATTCGCCATCTGGGTCAGGCCGAGCAGCGGCTCCACGCTCTGTTGGCTTTGCTGGTCAATCGGCTTGGCAGGCGCTGCGGCAGCTGGTGCGACCTGCCCTTTCGTCTGACCCATGAGCGCATCGGCGAGCTGATCGGCACCACGCGCGTGACCACCACACGCCTGATCTCGCGCATTCGCCAGGCTCAGTTGATCGAGATTCCTGCGGGCGAGCTCAGCATGCGACTGGCTCCGGCACTGGTCGAAAACGCCCCTCTGGCAGCCAGCTGACATGAACAATCCTGCAGCGTGCGGCCCCGAGCCCCGCCTGTGTCCCCTGGAGCACAGCAAGAAAAAGGGCTGCAAGACCAAGAAGTGCTCGAACTGGAAGGGTGGCAAATGCCGCTGCGGCCGTGATTGACAGCGGCGTTCAGCGCATTAGGCCGATCTCTACTCGTATGGGGGATCCGCGGGCGGCGCTGCAATGACGATGCTCATCGGTGCAGGCATCCTGTCCGCCCGCACCCATGGACACCACCGCACGACCCACCTCGTCCTCCTGCGTTGACCGCTGGTTGCGCCAGGCTGCTTCGATTCCGATGCTGACGCCGGCAGAGGAGCTGCATCTGGCACGCCTTGTGCAGCGTGGCAAGCGCACCGATGCTTCACCCGCCGACCGCCGGGCCGCCAAGCGCGCCAAGTCGCGCATGATCACGGCCAATCTGAGGCTGGTGGTGAGCATCGCCAAAACCCTCGTCTACAGGCTGCGCTCCACCTGCTTGCAGTTTGAGGATCTGTTGCAGGAAGGCTGTCTCGGCCTCGACCGAGCGGCCGACAAGTTTGACCCCACCGCGGGCTGCAAATTTTCGACCTACGCCTTTCTATGGGTGAGGCAGACGATTTGTTATGCCCTCGAATCCAATGTGGGCAGTGCCCGCTTGCCCCACCGCCTCAGCAAGAAAATCGCCCAGTTGCCCGAGCTGATGGCGGCCTGCACCGACCCCATGGAGCGCGAGCAGCTGCATCGCGCCCGGCGGCTGTTGCTGCCCCTCAGCCTTGATGCACCGGTAGCCGGACCCGAGACCAGTTGCATCAAGGATGGTCTGGCTGATGGGCGCGGCACCGCCAGCCTGGAGTTGCTCGACTTGGAGACGGCCATGGCCTCCATTCTGGCCAGCGGCATCGATGTCAGGCCGCTGTATCGCGTGGTGGTCGAGGGCGAGAGCATCACCCAGCTGTCGCGCCAGCAGGGAATCAGCAAACAGGCCATGAGCAAGCGCTTGCAGCGGGACTGTCGCAGACTTGCGGTGGTGGCATCGGACCACCACAACCTGGTGCGGGAGGCGGGCTGAACGCGCGTTAGCGCCGCTCGAGACTGGGGATCAGGGCGCTGGCCGCGATCAGGCCAAACACCATGATCACCAGGGCTGGCGCCATGGCGGCCCCCAGCCGTTCGTCGCTGGCGTACTGAAACACCCTGACCGCCAGGGTGTCGAAGTCAAACGGCCGCAGCGACAGGGTGATGGGCAGTTCCTTCACCACATCCACAAAGACCAACAGAGCCCCGACCAGCAGGGGCCCCCGCAGCAGTGGCAGATGCACGCGCCGCAGCACCCCCCGCCAATTGAGGCCCAGGCTGATCGCTGCTTCGTCGATGCTGGGTGGCAGTCCCTCAAAGGCTGCATCGAGGCCCTGCTTGCTGACCGCTAAAAAGCGGTCGCCATAGCCCCACAGAAGCAGCAACAGCGGGCTAAGCAACAGCGGTCCACCCAGGATCAAGAGCCCCAGGGCCAGCACGCTGCCGGGAATGGCATAACCCAGGGCGGCCACAGCACCAAGCTGCTGCACCAGCGTTTGGGTCGTCCAGCGCCGCACGATCGCCAGCAGCAGCGCCGCAGCCAGGGTGATGGCCGTTGCCGCCACGGCCAGGCCCAGACTGCGCGCGGCCAGAGGGATCAGTTCGGCAATGGCATCACTGCGCAGCAGCGACCAGCCCGAGGCCAGCCACAAGCCGGGAATCAGCAGCGCCAGCAGGGGGGGCAGGGCGGTGACCACAATCGCCAGTCCTGCGCGCCAACCCGTCAGCGTCCACAAGGGTGGTTCCTGGTTGCCGCTGCTCAGGTTCCAGCGGCGGCTGAGCCGCCGCTGCCAGCGCTCGAAGCTCACCAGCACAGCCACGATCGCCAGGGCCACCAGCGACAGCAGGGCAGCACCGGCGGGATCGCCTTCGATCTGCCAACGATCGAGGATCCCGGCTGACAGAGTCGGCACGCCCAGGAGGCGCACGGCACCAAGTTCGTTGACCACCTCCATGGCGCTCAAGGCAATCCCAGCGCCAATCGCCGGGGCGGCCAGGGGCAGGGCGACACGCGCAAAGCTGCGCCAGGGCCCCACCCCCAGGCTGCGGCTCGCCTCCAGCAGGCGTCGGCCCGTGCTGGCAAAGGTTTGGCTGCTGAGCAGAAACACATACGGATAACTGGCGAGGGTCAGCAGGGCGATCGCCCAGCCCAAACCATGGATGTGCAGGCCGTTCTGGCTGCCCCAGTCGATCAGGCTGGCGGCTTCGAGGTAAGCCGGAAACGCCAGCGGCAGCAGCTGGGCGATGCGCAGGGCGCGCCGACCCGGAAAGCGGCAGACGGCGGTCAGCCAACCGCTGGCCGTGCCGAGCAGGGCTCCTAGCAGCCCTTCGCCTAGCACCAGGGTGAGGGTGCCCGTGATCTGCTGAGCGGCATCGGGGCCCAGCGCACTCGCCTGCGGCTCGGTGTTGTGCAGGCCCTCCCAACCCAGGCCCAGCACGGGCAGCAGGGCCAGCAGGCTGATCAGCGCCACCAGCGCCAGCAGACTCCAGCGCCCGCTGAAGCGGGGCTGAAGCGATCCAAGGCTTACTGCCATCCGTTGGCTGCCATCAACGTGACAGCCTGCTTGACCCGGCTACCCAGCTGGGCAGCCGAGATGCCGTCTGGTTTGAACGGGCCGAAGCGCTTGAGAATGGGGCTGTTGCCGTCTCCCTTGAGCGGGTACTCAAGGCTGCCCTGGGCCAGGCCTTCGCCGGCGCTGGGTGAGGTCAAAAATTCGATGAGCCGAACGGCTGCGGCTTTGTTGTGGGCAAAGCGGGTGACACCGGCTCCGCTCACATTCACATGGGCGGGATTGGGATACACGATGCGCAGATTGCGTGCCAGGGCTTTGTCGGCTGCACCGTTCTGGCCGGCGATCATGCGAGCCACGTAATAGCTGTTGACCACGCCGACACCGCACTCACCCCGCGCCACAGCCCGCGCCAGGGTCGTGTCGCTGGTGAACACGGGTTCAGCCAGGTTGGCCATCATGCCCTTGATCCAGCGGGCTGTGGCCGCAGGACCGCGCAGGATCAGCTGGTCGGCCACCAGCGACTGGTTGTAGACGTTGGCCCGATTGCGCAGGCAGAGCTTGCCCTTGAGTGCCGGACTGGCCAGGTCGGCATAGGTCTTCAGGCTGCTGGGCTTGACCAGCCTGGGGTTGACCACAAAAGCGCGCACCCGGCGGGTGAGGCCGAACCAGCGCCCCTGGGGATCGCGCAGGTTCTGTGGCACTTCACGGGTGAGTGCGGTGCTGCGCAACGGTTGGAACAGGCCTGCGTCGGTGGCTTTGGCGAGCTTGGCTGCATCGACGAGGATCAACACGTCGGCCGAGCTGTTGCGCCCTTCCTGGCGCAGTCGCTCGATCATGGCGCTGTCATTGGACTCGAGCAGCTTGACCTTGATGCCCGTGGCCTGGGTGAAACGGGCGTAAAGCGCGTTATCGCTGCTGTAATGACGGCCCGAGTAAACCCTGACTTCCTGGGCTGTTGCGGCTGCGCCAGTCAGTGTGGTGCTGAGAGCAAGCAGACCTGCGATCAGGACAGATGGACCACCAGGCACAGTCAAAACCAAACGCTGTGCCGATGTTGGAAGTCGCGGCCGCTGCTCAGCCGATCAAAAGCGTCAACCCGAGGTGATCGATGTTACGGCGCTGCTTAAGGATTGCGGCGCACTGGAATGGGCACCAGGGCGGGCTGCATCAGACCGCCGCCACCGTTGTCGTCATCGGAGTCGGCAGTGAGCCAGAAGGCCACTCCGAGCAAGCCAATCACAGCTCCTAGCAGAACCAGCTCAGGCATCGGACCGACTCAGATGGGCTGACGTTAATGGCTCTCGTCCAGTTCTGGAGTAGCTGATGCTGCGGTTAGCCGACCCGACGGGCAGAGCCGGTGTGGCCTGTGGATCAGCGAAATCCCTTGCCTGCGTCCTTGGCCACACAGGCTTGCAGCTGCTGGCGCAACTTGTTGTGATCGAGATTTTTGCCGATCAGCACGATCTGGTTCTTGCGTGCCTCGCTGGGCCAGTCCGAGTCGTCAATCGAGAAGCGCTTGCCGGCTAGGTGAAAGATGTGACGGCGTTCACTTTCGTTGAACCAGAGAATGCCTTTGGCCCGGAACACCCCTGCGGGCAGCTGGTTATCGAGGAAGTTCTGGAACTTGCGCAGGGCAAAGGGGCCTTCAGCGGCAAATGACAGTGACGTGAAGCCTTCGATCGCCGCATGGTCGGGGTGATCGGCGTGGTCGTGGTCGTGCTGATGGTCGTGGCCATGGTTGTGGCCGTGAGATCCCTTGTGTTCGTGACCATGATCATGACCATGGTCATGTTGGTGCGTGTGCTGGCCATGAGCGTGGTCGTCGTGCCCGTGTGCATGGCCGTGCTCGTGCTCGCAATGGCCGTGGTCGTGGTCGCAGTGGCTGTGGTCTTGTTGTTCGACCACCTTGTCGCTCTCAAACAGACCCACACTCAGCAGCAGCGGCAGGGGCACCTCGCCTTTGACGGAGCGCAGGATGCGGGCGTCGGTTTTGATGCTGCGCAGCTCGGTCTCCAGGGCCTCGAGGCGCGCCTCCTCGACCAGGTCGCACTTGTTGAGCAGCAGCATGTCGCTGTAGACAACTTGGGCCCGTGCCACCTCGCCGTCGAGGATCTCGGGTCCAAAGTTTTCGGCATCCACCAGGGTGATGATCGAGTCGAGCCGCGTGGCATCGCGCAGGTCGCTGCCCAGAAAGGTCATCGCCACGGGTAGGGGATCCGCCAGGCCGGTGGTTTCCACGACCAGGTAATCGACGGGTTCGGGGCGATCCAGGATTCGGTAGACCGCATCGAGCAACTCGCCGTTGATCGAGCAGCAAATGCAGCCATTGCTCAGTTCGACCATGTCTTCGCCAGTGGCGACCACCAGGTCGTTGTCAATGCCGATCTCGCCGAACTCGTTCACCAGGACAGCGGTTTTCAGGCCTTGCTGGTTGCTGAGAATGTGATTCAGCAGGGTGGTTTTGCCAGCCCCGAGAAAGCCGGTGAGGATCGTGACCGGCAGGGCAGCATGGGTATCGACGGACTGCATCGGACCTGAACCAGCAAGGGTGCTTTGCGTGACTTGACCCTAGGCGGCCGCTGCTGCCTTGGGGCGACAGCTCAAAAGCGGAACTGGGTCTTGATCAGGGCGCCCACTTGGTTGAAGCTCTGCCCCGCTGGGGTGTCCTGTCCCAGCGGTCGCCAGAGGTAGAAGAGTGCCGGGGTCACGCTGATGGAATCACTGATCTGCAACTTGAACCACCACTCCCACATCCAGTTGGTGTCGTTGACCCCTCCGCCGTTGAGCAGGTTGATGGCATGGGGCGCCTGACCCAGGGCAAGGCCGGCGGCATTGCCGGCCGACAGCACGTCGAGCCACTGCAAGCCCACGGACCAGGCCACCGAGTTGGCGGCAACGCTGTCGTTGGGACGCGTTGTCGTTGGGCTGTAGTCGAACTGGGTGATTTCTGCCCCAGCACTGATCGAGGGCAGCCAGCCGCTGTGTTGAGGTTGCCAGTAACCGCTGAGCCCGACGGTTTGAAAGAGTCCTGGTCGCGATAAGGAAGTCTGCAAAAAGTTCGTTGAATAGGGATAGACCTCGCCTTGAATGGCTGTATAGATCAGGGCCAAGCCCCACTGATCTTTCTGGTAGCCGAGTTGGACCGTTGTTGAGGCCCGGGAGGATTGGGTGCCGATGCCGCCAAGGCCGGGGTTGCCGATGAAGCCATCCTGGGCGATGTAGCTGAGGCTCAGGCTCCAAGCATCCTGCTTCCACCAGAGCCCAGCTCCAGGTCCAAGATTGAAGTCGTAGGACACAGGCGTGCCCGCCATGGTGAACATGTCGAGCACGGTTGAATTGGGGTAGACGCTCGGATACATGGCAAGCATGTCGTCTTGTTCGACGATTGCGCCCAGAATGAAGGTGAACTGTCCGAGCGGAAACTTGTAATACAGACGGTCGATGGCGACGATGCTGTCGCCTTCAAGCTGCTCAAAAGCGACCTCAAGTTGGGAAAGTCGGCTTGGACCAGCGCCGTAAAAGCTGTTGCTGGCGATGTCAAAGTTTCCGGCCCGCAATCGGGTGTGCAACAGATCTTGTCCGTTGAAGCTGGTGTTCAACGAAATGCGAATGTCATAGTTGAACGTTGTGGCTCCGTAGTTGTTGCGGCTGGTTGTGATCAGGTCATTGGCACTGCCTGAAAATTGGTTGGCGCCAACCACCATGTTGGCTTCAACACTGAAGGTGGTGGTGGTGGAAAACTGTTGTGCGTCCAGCATGCCCACCCGTGCCGTCAGGGCTTCAGCGCGGCCCTGGAGTGTGGCGCGTTCGTTGGCGAACGCGGCAACCAGTGCCTTGACCTCATCGGTCGCGGTCGAGATTCGCTCGAGGCAGGCATCGAGCAGCGCAGCTGCTTCGTAACGGCTGATGGCGCGCCCGCCTGTGAACAGACCGCCGGGATCGCCGCTCACGCAGCCGTAACGCTCGATCAGATTGCGTAGGGCCTGATAGGCCCAGTCCGTCGGTTGGATGTCAGAGACATCGCCGACGTGGCTGACCTGTTCCTGAGCGGCCGTGCTGCCAAACGCATCGGGATCATGATCAGCCGCCATTGCCACGCCAGCATTGAACAGAGGCGCAATCAGGCCGAGGGCTGCTGGGCTGAGTCGGCGTCTCACGATGCTGTTCAACAAGGAGTCCTCAAGGCAAAGCGGCCCGTGAAGGCGAGATCCGGGCGCGTCACAGGTTGCCGCATGAAGCGCGCCTCACGGCTCTGGGGCTCAGTGAATTCGTGCGCCATTGTCGGTCAGATGGCCACCAGAGCGTGTCAGTGGTCTTGCCCAGGCAACCTGAGGCGTCGCGACAATGAGGATCATTGCTTCAGGGGCGTGCGCATCGGCTTGCGTTGTCGGCTGGCTCTGGCGGTGGCGGCGGTTGCCTGTCAGCTGGTGTCGTGTTCTGGCAATCCCGTCGCCGTGCCGCGCAGCCAACGCCTCCAGGTAGCAACAACCGTTCTGCCTGTGACCCTGTTCACCCTGGCGATTGCCGGTGACTGCGCCGATGTCACGCCGTTGATTCCGCCGCAGAGCGGGCCCCATGACCTGCCGATCACCCCGGCCGCCCTGGCCGTGCTGCAGCGTGCCCGAGTGCTGGTCCAGAACGGTCTCGGTCTCGATACCTTTCTGGATCGCTTGATGGCCTCGGCGGGGAATCCCCAGTTGCGCATCATCGACAGCAGCCGTGGTGTGGCCACCCTGAGCGATGGTTCGGAACCGCGCCACGCCCACAACGTTGGGCGTGAGACCAGCAGGGCAGGGGTGAACCCTCACATCTGGTTGGATCCGCGGCGTGCCATGCAGCAGGTGCAGTCCATTCGCGATGGGTTGATCGCAGCGGATCCCTCCTGTGCGGCCGGCTACAGCCAGCGGGCCCAGCAGTTCATCGCTGAACTGCGCAAGTTAGATGCCAAGCTCGAGCAGAAGCTGAAGCCCTATCGCGGCAAAACCTTGGTTGTGTTGCACGATGTTTCTCCCTATTTCGCGCAGCGTTATCAACTCAGACAGGCATTCTTGGTGCGAATCCCTGAATTAAATCCAACACCTCAGGACATGCAGCGTGTCAGCCGGATCATTCAGCAAGCAGGTGTCAAATCCATTCTCACAGAGCCTGGCCAGTCCAAGCAATCGGTGATGGCTTTGGCTCATGATTTGGGCCTCAGCATTGGCGTGTTTGATCCGCTTGAAACGAGCACTGCGCAGCTGGCTCGGGATCCACAGACCTACATCGCGGTGATGCAGGCCAACGCTGCCGCGGTCACGGCAGCGTTTCAGCCGTGATTCAACGCTCCTTCGCTGTGCAACACGCTGCAGGCTCGAGTCCCATGTGTTGACGCATCACCCAGTTGGTTGCTGCTTTTTGGGTGTGCCAGGCCTGGAGCAACTGCTTAGCAATGCTGCGCAGAGCATCGGTGTCGGCTGTGGCGTCGATCGCGCGACTGAAGCGTTCAATCTCAAATTGCTGGCCAACCGTCAAGGCAATCGGTGCGGTCATGGCAGTAACCCGTCGTGGGATGAAACGAACGTATCGGCCGTGGAAGGTCGAGGCGTAATCGTCACTACCAACCTTGCGTCCTGTCAGTGTTTCAACTTGTGAATAGATTGGTGGCGTCGCGAGGGTGATCAGCGATCTCAATCAAATTGATCAGCAACTCTTGTTGGTTCCATGCGCTTCGGCTGGTCCGAGCATCAACAGGTTGCTCGCGTGATCGAGGCTGCCGATGCTGCAAATCAGGGCACGGCTCTGGCGCTCATGGGTGTGGCCCTGTTGATGCTGGCTCAGGACCTTGCGCTGCAGGGCTCTGCGATCGCTGTTGTTGTTGATTGATT
>CAYFMB010000004.1:0-23127 GCA_964344095.1 uncultured Klebsiella sp. | reverse complement strand
ACGCTCAAGTGCTGGTTTGCATGCCCTGGATCAGGTAGTCGAAGTAGGGAGAGGCAAGTTCGGCGTCCTGGCTGGAGAGCAAAGCGATCGAAGCCTCTTTCAGGCAGCGCATGGATTCGACCATGCCCGGCATTGGAACGCCAAGGCTGTTGTACATCTCACGCGCCCCGACCAGACCGATGTTTTGGATCATCTCGGTGCTTGAGGCAAGCACCCCATAGGTGACCAGTCGCAGATACCAACTGAAATCACGCAGGCACTGAGCACGCTGCTTTTGACCGTAGGCGTTGCCGCCGGGTGCCACGTACTCGGGCTTTCGGCTGAACAGCTGCTTAGCAGCTTCATCAACAATTTTTTTCTCGTTGTCCGTCAAGACCCGCACAACTGACAAACGGCGGCTCCCAGCTGACAGGTAATCCACCATGGAGCGCAATTCCCCACCGCTGGGGTAGCGCAACTCATCGTCTGCCTGAAGAATCAGATCGCGAACGACGCTCATGGCACCAGATCAAGCTTCAAGACTTTATCGGTCCCATGTCTCCGTGTGGGCTTTGCTGCACAGGGTGTAACGCCCCTTTGCAAGGACGTCGCCGCTGCACGTGGCAGCATGAAATCTGAGCACGCGTGGTTGTGAATCCAGACGTCGAGCTGTCCATCACAGGGCTCAACCACGATGGGGCTGGGGTCGGTCGTCTTGCTGACGGTCAGGTCGTGTTTGTGCCCAAGCTGCTGCCTGGAGAACGGGGCCGGGTTCAGATCACAGGCCGCAGCCGGAAGCATCTGCTGGCTCGTCTGATCAACCGAACCCATTCCAGTGATGAGCGTCGGCAAGAGCCTTGCATCCTCGCCGACCACTGCGGCGGTTGCAGCCTGCAGCATCTCAACTACAACGGGCAGCTGCGCAGCAAGCAGACCCAGTTGGCCGACGCCCTGAGCAGGGTCGGTCAGATCAACCATGCCCCTTTGCCCGTGCTCGGCTGCGAGCGCGAACTGGGCTACCGCAACAAGGCGACCATTCCGCTGGAACGACTGGCCAGTGGACGGCTGCGCGCGGGGTACTACCGCCGCGGCAGCCACCAGATCGTCAACATGAATCACTGCCCGGTGCTGGATCCGCGGCTTGATGCGCTGATCGAGCCGATCAAACGGGACCTGGAGGCCAGCGACTGGCCGATCGACCGCGATCTCAGTGGTTCGGGTGGTCTGCGTCACCTGGCTTTGCGCATCGGCCAGAACACTGGGGAACTACTGATCACGCTGATCAGCAGTCACGACCATCTACCGGGACTGCAGGATCTGGCGGTCAGCTGGCTGCAGCGCTGGCCGGCTCTTGTGGGCGTGGTTCTCAATCACCAACCGAAGTCAACCAACGTGTTGTTCGGCCCGCACAGCAGCGTCATTGCCGGACGAGGCTGGCTGCTCGAGCGGTTCTGCGGACTTGAGATTGAGTTGGCCTGCGACACGTTCTTCCAGATCAACACCGCTCAGGCCGAGCGCGTCGTGCCCATGCTGCTTGCGGTGCTGCCGGATCAGGCCGCCCGTGTGGTGGATGCTTATTGCGGCATCGGCACCTTCAGCCTGCCGTTGGCCGCTGCCGGTCATCGGGTGGTGGGGGTGGAGCTGCATGCAGGCTCGGTCCAGCAGGCCGTGCGCAACGCCGAACGCAATGGGCTGCAGAGCCTGACACGTTTCGAGCAGGGCTCTGTTGCAGCCCATTTGGCAACCGAGCTGCACCGCGGCCAAGATGTCGTGCTGGTGGATCCACCCCGCAAGGGACTCGAGACCGAGGTCCTCACCGCACTGCTGACGCAACCGGTCCAAACCCTGTGCTATCTGAGCTGCGACCCGGCAACCCTGGCGAGGGATCTGGGTCTGTTAACCCAGAACGGCCATTACCGCATCGAGCGCATCCAGCCGCTCGACTTTTTTCCCAACACCAGCCATATCGAAACCCTGGTGGTTCTCAGCTCCTGAGTTCCACCCCGGCTCGATTGGCCAGAGCGGTTCGCACCTTGGTGTGGACTGCATCGATCTCACTGTCAGTCAGGGTGCGCTTGGGATCGCGATAACGCAGGCGGAACGCCAGGCTGCAGAGGCCTTCACCCAGTTGCGATCCGGTGTAGCAGTCGATCAGTTCGCAGTGTTCCAGCAAGGGTTTGCCGGCTTTTCGCATCACCGTCAACAACTCGGCTGAAGCGGTCTGAGCGGGAACAACCAGCGCTAGATCCCGCTCTGAGGCCGGCACCGTGGCAAAGGGTTCAAACCGTGGTTGCCAGCGGTTGCTGCGGGTGGCGGCGTTCAACACGGCGGCCAGATCGAGCTCGAACAGGTGCGTGCTTTCGGGCAGATCACGTTCAGCGGCAACCGATGGGTGCAGCTGTCCGAACCAACCCGCAGCCCGACCTTCGAGCACCAGCTCAGCGCTGCGGCCCGGATGCAACAACGCATGACCCTTGTGGCGGCGATCCTCCAGCGGCAGTCGCAGGCTCGCCAGGCCCTGTTGCAGCACGCCGCGGGCTTGGAAGTAGCTCAATGGCTGCGGCTTACCGCTGCTGCTCCACAACTCTGCACGGCGTTCGCCGGCAATCACACCGCTTAAGAGGGTGCGACTGGCACCCTCGCTGCGGCCGTCAAAAACCTCGCCAATTTCAAAGGCCCAAAAGCCCCGTTGACCGCTCTGCAGATTGCGGCGGGCCGCATCGAGCAATTCACCATGGAGGGCATCGCGCAGATGTCCGTAGTCGCTCAGCAGAGGATTGGCCAATGGCAGGCGTCCTTCACCTGCGGCGACCAATGAATAACTGCAAGCTTCCTGAAGGCCAGCCAAACAGAGGTCGCGCCGCAGGCGCCGCTCGGCTTGCTGCTGTGCACTGAGGCCCCCGGGCTCGATCGGATCGCAGAGATGGGCAGCAAAGCGGTCATAGCCAACCAGCCGGGCCACCTCTTCGATCAAATCAACTTCGCGTTGAAGATCGAGCGCGCGCTGGGGCGGCACGCTGACCTGCCAGCCATCGTCGCTGCTGCGAAGCTGGCAACCGATCGCCTGCAGGGTCTGCTCGATCTGGGTGTCGCTGAGGTCGTCCAGCTCGCTGCTGTCGTCACCAACCTGAACCGGTCCGAGCAGATTGTGCAGAGCGTCACGACGCAGCAACACAGGCTCTGCAGGGGCCTGGGACCGTTGATGCACCCAGCGTTGGACGACCTGGGCACCGCAGATCTCCTGCAACAGCGCTACCGCACGATCAGCGGCACTGAGGGTCGCTTCCAGAGGCAGTCCCTTTTCGAAACGGCTGCTTGCTTCACTGCGCAGACCGACGCTGCGAGCCGAACGCCGCACCGCCTGGGGTGCAAACACAGCTGCTTCCAGCCAGAGGGATGTGGTTGCAGCATCAACCGCTTCAGCTGCTCCACCCATGACCCCAGCCAAGGCAATGGGCTGGTCGGCATAAGTGACGAGCCAGGCCTCCGCGCTGAGGCTGCGGGTTTCGCCATCGAGGCTCTCAAACGATTCACCATCGCGTCCCTGGCGTAGCCCGATCGCCCCTGGATCGGGCGAACCGTCGCTGAGGGCTGCAAGCCGATCGCGGTCAAACGCGTGCAGCGGCTGCCCGGTTTCGAGCATCACCAGGTTGGTGATGTCGACGACGTTGTTGATGGCGCGAATGCCAGCCCTGGCCAGTCGCTGTTGCAACCAGGCCGGCGAAGCACCGACCTGAATGCCTTGCAACTCGGTCATGCTGAACAGACCACCCTGCTCGATCGCCGCTTGCTGGTCGGGGCCAACGGGTAGTGGCGCTGCGGTGATCGCCGGCGCCACCGGCACGTGGGTGCGGCCGTGAAGCAAAGCCGCCACTTCGCGGGCGATCCCCAGCATTGAGAGACCATCGGGCCGATTGGCGGTGATGGCCAGCTCCAGCACCGTGTCATCGAGCCCGAAACAGGGGCCGACCGGCGAACCCACAGCCGGAACCTGCTCGAGCAGCGTGTCGAGCACGGCAATGCCGTCGCTCGTCTCAGCCAGGCCGAGCTCGCTCAACGAACAGATCATGCCGCTGCTGGCGACACCGCGCAGTTCGGCGGCCTTGATCGTCAACTGGACCGCCGGCAGGGTTGCGCCAACGAGGGCGACGGGAACGTGGATTCCGGCCCGAACGTTGGACGCGCCGCAGACGATCTGCAGGACCTCGTCGCGGCCGACATCAACTTGGCAGACGCTGAGCTTGTCGGCGTCTGGATGGGGCTCACGCTCGCGCACAAACCCGACCACCACACCGGCTGCCTGGGCAGAGAGATCCTCGATCGCCTCCACTTCAAACCCTGCCACGGAGAGGCGCTCGGCCAGCAGGGGAGCGGCCATGGCATCGCCATCAACCTCAACCAGCTCCTTCAACCACTGGAGCGAAACGCGCATCGCCGAACGACGTCAAACCTGCGGATCCTAGGGATCGGGATTGAGCCAGACCTCCACCAGGTAAGGTGTGCGATTGTCACTCGCTTCGCTTACGCGGCGCAACGTCCTTCCATGGCCAAAAACAAGGGCGTCCGGATCGTGATCACTCTTGAGTGCACCGAATGCCGGTCCAACCCCGCCAAGCGGTCTCCCGGTGTGTCCCGCTACACCACCGAGAAGAACCGCCGCAACACCACAGAACGGCTTGAGCTGAAAAAGTTCTGCCCTCACTGCAACAGCTCCACGGTTCACAAAGAAATCAAGTGAGCCACTGCCCTGCGCAGCGGATCTGATTGCCACCGGAACTGATTTTCTCCCGTTCTTCCATGTCGAGCTCCTTCTTCAAAAAACGTCTTTCACCGATCAAGCCCGGTGATCCGATCGACTACAAAGATGTCGATCTGCTCAAGCGCTTCATCACCGAACGGGGCAAGATCCTGCCCCGCCGCCTCACCGGTCTGACTGCCAAGCAGCAGCGCGATCTCACCAACGCCGTCAAGCGGGCTCGAATCGTAGCCCTGCTTCCGTTTGTGAATCCCGAGGGCTGATCCCCCCTGGCTGCCGCTCAGCTCCATCGGGGCGATCTCGTCGGGGTCCTTGATGGACCCCGACCCCAACTTGGGGTCGTGCTTGCTGTTGACGGCAAACGCGCCACCCTTTCGATTGGTTTGCAGGCACGGGTGCAGAAGCTTCCCGTGCGCCAACTTGAGCTGATTCAGCACTTTTCCTCTGGATTGTCCTTGATCCCAGAGCGGATCAGCGCCGAGCCATGGGGTCTATCGCATCAGCGCCTCTTGGATGCACTGCCACCGCGCCGTGAGCTTGCAGCCGCTTGGTTGCTGCTGATCGATACCGGTCAGAGTCTTGCTTTTGGCGACTGGGTTGCCCTGATTCTCTCGACCCCAACTGCGGCCCAGGCAGCAGCTCTGTGGTTATGGCTGCAGGAGGACCAGCTGTGGTTTGTCATGCGGCAGCAGCAGATCAGCGCCCGTCCCGCCGCAGACCTCCGCCGTCTGCGCCAACAACGGCGGCAGCACCAGCTGGTGCTGCAGGCCCGGATCGAGTGGCATGGACAGCTGCGCTCCCGCCAACCCCTGGGCTCAGACCGCCTCAACCCTGTTGCCTCGCAGGAGCTATCGCTGCTGCTGCAGTGGGCTAATGGTGATACGGCGATAACCCTGCCGACTTCCCTGCAACAGGCCCTGCGCGATGCCCATTGCGCGCTGGAGCCCTCCGCGATTCGCCATCTGCTGGTGGACCTGGGTCAGTGGGATCCCCACGCTCTGCCGTCGTTGCGCCAGAGCCATTGGGCCGAGGCCTTCTCGCCAGAATTGGAGAATCTGGCGGAAGCGTTGATCGCCAGCGCCGATCAACCACGGCCCGGCGATGAACATCGCTTGGACCTGTGCAGTCAGCATTGTTTCAGCATCGATGACGACGACACTGAGGACATCGACGATGCGCTTGGACTTGAGCTGACAGCCGCTGGTCAGCAGCGTCTCTGGATTCACGTCGCCGATCCGGGTCGGCTGATCGCCACTGGCGATCCGCTTGATCTGGAGGCCAGACGCCGGGCTTCAAGCCTGTATTTGACCCAGGGCATCCTGCCGATGTTTCCCTGGAACCTTTCGAGCGGGCCCCTCAGTCTGCGGGCAGGCCGGCGTTGTCCAGCCTGGAGCATCTGGGTTGCGCTCGCCGGTGACGGGTCGGTCGCTGAATTCGGCATCGTGCGCAGCTGGATTCGCCCGGCCTATCGGCTCAGCTACAGCGATGCAGATGATTTGATCGATCTGGCACCGCCCGAAGAACCAGCCCTGGCCCAGATGCACACGCTGCTGGCGCAGCGGCGCCGCTGGCGCGAGGTTCGCGGCGCCCTGTTGCTCGATCAACCCGAGGGTCGCATCCGGCAGCGCACCGGTGCTGCCCCGCTGGTCGCGATCACCGAACCCAGTCCAGGACGCCTCTTGGTGGCCGAAGCGATGATCCTGGCCGGCGCCGTGGTCGCAGCCTATGGCCAGGCCAACGGACTGGCCCTGCCCTACCGCACGCAATTGCCCAGCAGCCTGCCGCCAGCTGAGCTGCTGCAGCGTTTGCCTGCGGGGCCGGTGCGCCATGCCGCCCTCAAACAAGGCCTTGGCCGGGGCCTCACCGGCACCTCGGCAGCACCCCATTTCAGCCTGGGACTTGAGGCCTATGTCCAGGCCACCAGTCCGATCCGCCGTTACGGCGACCTGCTGGTGCAACGCCAGTTGGCCCTGCACCAATCAGGAGCCCAACCCATTGAAGCGAGCGCGATGCAAACGCTGCTCAGCGAGTTGGAGGCCCCCCTGCGCGAGGGCAACCAGATCAGCCGCGATGATCAGCGTCACTGGCGCCAAGTCTGGTTTGCCGAGCACCGCGCCGAGCAGTGGCAGGCCACGTTTCTGCGCTGGCTGCGCGAAAGCGATCAGCTCGGCCTGGTCTGGATCGAATCGCTGGCTATGGAACTGCCGGCACAGTGCCCAGCGGGCAGTCAGCCTGCCGATGCGCTTTTGCTCAAGGTGCACCGCGTGGACCCGCTGCAGGATCAACTGCAACTGCGGGCCCACCGCTGAGCCTCAGGCCGTCAGCCGGCTGAGCCTGAGCCAGGGTCCCCACCGATTGGCACAGCCGATGACCTGCAGCTGGGCACCGCTGGACAGGCCAGCCAGATGGGTGTGCAGGGCAGGCTCCAGGGTGATCAGCGGCCAACTGCCCGCTTCGGTCTCAAGCTGATACCCCTGCTCGAGGCTGCCGCGAAACGTACCCCTGAAGTGCTGTTCATGGGGTTCGGCGGGGGCCGTGCAGGGGTCACCCGGTTGCTCATGAGCTGCCCAGGCCATGGTGCCGTCTGCCGCCAAAGCCTGAGGGTCGCGCAGGCAGCGCAGCTGCCGCTCCCGCCAGTGCCTGTGGTGCCAGGGTGTGTCCCAGAGTGGAAAGGGGCCTGCCGGCGCCATGACCTCCTCGATCAGGGCCTGCTGCAACACCTCCACCGCCAGCTCAGCCGGCTGGCAGCGCTGCCGCACGCAGAGGGCGGCGGCCATGCCAGCCGCCTGGCCAATGTTGAGCACCAGCGGTTGCAGACGCGTGGCGCCATTGGCCATGTGGCTCACGCTGATGCACTTGTCGGCCGCCAGCAGATTGCTGGTGCTGGCGCTCACCAGGGCGCCATAGGGAATGCAAAACGGTGTACCGCTCCAGCGACCACCCCAGCGGCAGCTCTTGGGTGCCAAGGGCCAGTCGCCACCTGGATAGTGGTGGTCATTCGCGTAGTTGCCCACCGCGACGCTCGTGCAGCGGCCATTGGTCATGGGTAAGGCCGCCCGACTTTCCCCGGGTTGCAGTGGCAACAGATCGGGCTCGATCACTGTCTCGAGGCCAACCAGCCGACGTCCTTCGCGCCAATAGGGCATCAGCGCCAGCGCTGAGGGCCCCTCGAGGTCCCTACCGCGGTGGTCTGGCGTGGGAAACACAGCCGCCAGCTCCAGCGCTCCGCCGCTGGCATGACGCAGCGCCTCAGCAAAATCGAGGCTTCGTTGCTGCATGCGGGGTGCCAACGCCGCCATCCAGGACTGCTGCTGCTCTGGTGTGCCGTTGAACAGCCCGGCCAGATCCTCGTGCCAGTCGTTGCCGAGCAAGGGCCAATTGAGCATGGCCAGATCACCAGGCAGACGTCCGTAGCTCAGGGTGCGTTCGACGCCAAAGGCGTCTGTGGCTCCGCTGAACGGATCCGGCAGGGGCAGGCCTGCAGCGGGCTGATCTGGCGCGCGCAAGCGTCCGATGGCCACCCAGGTGGGTGACTGCACCGGTTGCCGTTGAAAGAACGGCTCAGCGTTGAGCCGTTCGGCTGTGGGTGCGCTGGGCTCGCTCCAGCGTTCCTTGGTCTCCCAGCCCAGCCGATAGTCGCCGCCTCCTCGTCCCAGCAGGTCGCCCAGATCGCTGCCGTCGATGACCAGCTGGGGGGCATGGCGCTGCAACACACCTTGATGCTCGCTGACGATCTGCTGGATCTGATGGCCAGAGCGCTCCACCCCCAGCAGCGTGCAATTGCTCTGCCAGTGCAGCAGCGGCTCGGCGGCGACCCATCGGCGCAGCACCGCCTCGGCAGTGGCCGGACGAAAGCCGAAGCAACTGACCCAGTTGTGGTCGAGACCGCTCGGTTCAGCCACTGCGAGGGCTCGCAGCAGAGCCCCCCAGAGGCCGCTCTGCCAGGGACTGAGTTCGTTGCCGTCGGGGCAGCAGACCCCGGCTGCACTGAGCATGCCACCCAGCCAGGGGCCAGGGGTGAGCAGCAGCGTCTCGACCCCGCTGCGGGCTGCTTGCAGCGCCGCCGCCACACCGCCGCTGCCTCCGCCCCAGACCAGCACGGGAATGGCCACTGCACCGCTGCTCATAGGATCCGCCCGATGACTTACACGCTCACCACTCCGCTTTATTACGTCAACGACCGGGCTCATCTCGGCAGTGCCTACACGACCCTGGCCTGTGACGCCATCGCCCGCTACCAGCGGCTCAGGGGTGAGTCGGTCGTGTTCATCACCGGCTGCGATGAACATGGCCAGAAGATCCAGCGCACAGCCGAAGCTGCCGGCCTGACACCCCAGGCTCACTGCGATCAGATCAGCGAGGGCTACCGCGAGCTGTGGCAGCGCTGGCAGATCAGCAACGATCGGTTCATTCGCACCACCGACCCCCGTCACCAGGCACTGGTGACGCAATTCTTTGGCCGGGTGGAGGCCAACGGCGACATCGTCGAAGGGCGCCAGCAGGGCTGGTACTGCGTCGCCTGCGAAGAGTTCAAGGACGACCCTCACGAAGCCAGCGATCCGGAATGCCCGATTCATCGCAAGCCGCTGGAGTGGCGCGATGAGGTCAATCTGTTTTTCCGTCTGTCCCGCTACCAACAGCAGATCGAGGAGCTGATCCAGCGCCCCGGCTTTATTGCTCCCGAGAGCCGTCGCCGCGAGGTGCAGAACTTTGTGGCTCAGGGCCTGCGTGATTTCTCGATCTCACGCATCAATCTGCCCTGGGGCATTCCCGTGCCGGGTCATGAGGGCCACACCTTCTACGTGTGGTTCGATGCCCTGCTTGGCTATCTCACTGCCCTGCTCGAGCCAGGCGATGCCCCCGATCTTGATCTGGTGTTGGCAAGGGGCTGGCCGGCCCGGCTGCATGTGATCGGCAAAGACATCCTGCGTTTCCATGCGGTCTACTGGCCGGCGATGTTGCTATCCGCCGGGCTACCGCTGCCCGAGCGCGTCTTCGGCCATGGCTTCCTGACCCGTGAGGGGCAGAAGATGGGCAAATCCCTGGGCAACGTGCTCGACCCAGCCGTGTTGCTCGAGCGCTGCGGCAGCGATGCGGTGCGCTGGTATTTGCTGCGTGACATCCCCTTTGGCGACGACGGCGATTTCCAGCAGCAGCGCTTTCTCGATCTGGTCAATAACGACCTGGCTAACACCGTCGGCAACCTGCTCAACCGCACCAGTTCGATGGCGCGGCGCTGGTTTGACGGCGGCGTTCCCCCGGCCTCTGGAGCCCTCGAGACCAACCACGTGCTGGCGCAACAGGCTCAGCAGACCGCCCAGACCTATGTGGAGGCGATGGCCGTGCTCGACTTTCGGGCAGCTGCAGAAGCGACCTTGAACTTGGCGATCGCCGCCAATGGTTTTCTCAACGACCAAGCCCCCTGGAGTCGCATCAAGCAGGCCGACCAGACCGCCCAGGTAGGCGACGACCTTTATGCCGTACTGGAAGCCACCCGCCACGTCGCTCTGCTGCTGGCTCCGTTGGTGCCCGCTCTCAGTCAGCGCATGCTCGAGCAGTTCCCACCGGCTGGGGCTTCAGCCTGGCCCGATCAACTGCAGTGGGGCGGGCTAGGTGTGGGATCACCTCTGCCAGAACCGTCGCCGGTGATGGCGCGTCTCGAGCTGGAGAGTGACCTTTGATGCCGCGGCACTGGTTCCTGTTGCCGCTCTGCCTTGGCCTTGTGAGCTGCAGTGGCCCCCGCAAAGAACCAGCGCAGAGCAGCGGCACACCCTTTGTGTTTCAAGCGCTGAACCTGCGTCAGCAGGATTCGCAAGGACGTCTGCTGTGGCGCGTCAGCAGCCCTGAAGCCCGATATGACCTTGACCGTCGCATCGCCCAGTCGCGCCAGTTACGCGGCGAGATCTTTGCCAACGGAGTGCCGCTCTACCGCCTTCAGGCCAGCCATGGCATTGTCTTGGGTGACGGTGAGGTGCTCCAGCTCGAAGGCGACGTCACGGTGCAGCGGCTCGGCGGCGATCCCGTCGTCATTCGGGCTGATCGCATGCGCTGGTACCCGCAACAGCAACGGCTTGAGTTGGATCGTCATGCCCTGGCCCGCACCCCCAGCCTGGAGCTGTTGGCGCGCCAAGCCACGTTGTGGTTCGATCGCGATCGGCTCGAGCTGCGCGGCAGACCCGAATTGCGTCAGCAGGACCTGCGCCTGCGGGTTCAGCAGTTGAACTGGTCCCCAGGCACAGGCGTGCTAGTCGCTGAGGGCCCTGCCGTCGCCAGCAGCGGCGGCGCTGCCCATAACCCACGAACCTTGAAGGCAGCCGGTCTCAGCGGCAACACCCAAACCCGCACCCTGCTGTTAGCGGAGCCGGTGATCCTGACGGCGCCCGCGCAACAGGCCTGGCTCCGGGCCCAGGCCAGCAGTGTTGACCTGAAGCACAACACCATCAGTTCGCCCCATCCGTTTGCGGGGGGCGTGGCACAGCTGGCCATCAGCGGCGATGGCTTTCGCCTGGATCTCAACGACCAGACCGCCACGATCCTGCGGGACTGTCGGCTTCACCGTCCCGATGCCGCCTTGCAGGCCGGTCGCTGCAGTTGGAACTGGACCACCCAACAGGTGATTGCCAGCGGCGGTGTTGCCGTCCAACGCAGTTCCAATCAACAAACCACGCGTGCCAGAAGCCTCAACGGCAAGCTCGGTGCCCAGGGTCAACTGGTGTTCAGCAGTCCGGGTTCGCGCGTTGTTTCCCGCTTTCGGCTGCCCAAGAGCAGCCCGACAGCATCCCCTGGGGGCCCCGCGATTCGTCTGTGAGCCGTTGCGCCCAGCCGGCGATCCAGGCCTGATCTGCTGCACTAAAACATCGGGGTGACCAGCCGCCCAGCACCAGCAGGCCGTCAGAGCCCAACGGTTGCACGATCACGCTGGGAAGGCCGTCAAGCAAACCTGTGAACTCATCTCGGCCTGGGTAGTGACGCAGATCGACCAGATGAATCAGCCGGCCCTTCTGCTGCGCCTGAGCGCAGATGGCACCGGGGCTGAAGGTCGCCGGCTCTTGCAGCAGTCCACGCCTCAGCAACACCTGTCCTTGCCACCAAAGAAGCACAACCGCCGCCGGTGTGGCGACCAACAACTGCCTTGAACCCCACTTCAGCTCATCAGCCAAGGCCGCGGGCAGGTCACTGCGCAGCAGCAACCCCTCGCTGCCTTGCAGATCCGCACGTTCGGGCGGCAGAGGTGCCAGCCGAGTCCACAGCACCCCGATCAACATCAACCCCACAGAGAGCAACGCGGCGAGGGCTGAACTGCGTTGCAGTGCCGGTTCCACTGCGGGAGCCAGCAGCTGGTTGGACACCGTGGCGACCAGGGCCACAGCGCCACTCAACAGACAGAGACGTGCAGATAAAGGCATGGTCATCAGGATGCCGGATGGGCGATTCCCTGCTGCAATGGGTGCAACCTGAGGCCTGTCATGGACGCACCCGAAGCGTTCGCTGCCATCTGTCTGGCCGCCGTGGGCTGCGACGGCCAGCTGGGGCGTAGCGAAGCCCAGCAGTTGCGTGCCCAGCTGGAGTTTCGTGCTCCCTTCGCCAGCGCCAGCGAAGCGGCGATGGGCTCGTTGTTTGATCGTCTTTTGACGCAACTGCGCGACAAGGGGTGGTCGGTCTTGGTTCGAGACGCTGCTCCCGCTCTCAACAGTGACCAACGTGAAACGGCTTTGGCGCTGGCGGCCCACCTGGTGCGTGCCGACCGCCAGGTGCAGCCCGTGGAGGAAACCTTTTTGTCAGAGCTCTCGGAGGTCCTGCAGCTGCCGCAAGGCCGTGCCCAGCAAATTCTCGACGTGCTCTCGGTTCTTCACCGCGATTGCTTGGCCTGAGTCGATCCGGCTGCAGACAGGGCGACCCATTAGCGGCAAACTGGGCGCATCTGGCCGCCTGGCTTTGACTTCTGTTTCCCGCTTCCTGGCCGTGCTGGCGCCGGTGCAACGCCGCTGGCGCCAGTGGTTGAACTTGACCGTGGTCTTGCCCGTACTCCTGCTTGCTCTTTATGGGCCGGCTGCCCCGGCCCTTGCCACTGGGGTCGACGCACTGCCGGATCAAGCTCCGGCCAACCATGTGCTCGATGCAGGTGACGTGTTGAGCCGCGCCACGCTGAACGATGTCAGCCATGCCCTGGAAGCCTTGGAGCAGCAAGGCGTGAACGCCAGTTGGGTCAGCATTCCGCGGCTCGACTACGGCATTTCTCTGGGGGCGTTTGGCGAGCAGCTGCTGCAGCGCTGGCAAGGTTCTGGTGCTGCCCAGCTGCTGTTTCTGTTGGACGCTCAGACCAGCGCCACCCAGGTGGTTGCTTCGGCTGACCTGCAGGAGAGGCTTAGCCCCGAGCTGTTGCGCAGCACGGCCAGAACCACCATGGCCCAACCCCTGCGTGACGGAAACCGCTATCGGCAGGCGAGTCTCGATGGCATTAGCCGTCTCGCTGCTGTGCTTGACGGCCAAAGCGATCCGGGCGAACCCAGCGAAGCGATGAACCCGGTCAACACCGCCCGCGTGCCCAGCCGTGAGCAGACCCGCGACAGCAACGCCCTCACCTGGGTCGCGGTTCTGCTGGTGGTCGGCACCATCGTCCCGATGCTCACCTGGTGGGTGTTTTCGCGCTGAGCCATGGCCCTCAATGATTGGATCGGCGCCTTCGGTCGCGCTGAATCGCTGGATCTCACCAACCAGCTTGATCGCGGTTATGAAGCCGCACTGCTGATTCAAAGCATCGAGCTTGAGCACTACAACGACAGACCCGTTCGCCCCGAACTGGATCTGCGCCTGCCTGCGGCGACCAAGGCCATGATCCTGCGGCGATTTCGCAGTGCATTGCAGATCTGCCGCGATGCCCTCGATGCGCTTGAGCCCCATCGCGCCGAATTCTCAGGCCAGGAGGCCCGGCAGCTGCAGCTGATCGAAGACGTGGTGCTGCGCTACTCCAGCCGCAAGCAACTGCCCTCGATCAGTCGATCACCCGAAGTGTTACCCCGCTCCTTAATCGGCGTGGTGGACCAGGTTCGTCGCCAGCTCGATCCCGAAGCGGAAGCGTCCCTGGTGGCCGGTTTTCGGCGGCGGCGCGATTCGACCCTGGTCTCCCTGCGGGTGTTGCTGCTGCTGATCCTGGTGCCTGTACTGGTGCAGCAGTCGACGCGCTTGTTTCTGGTCTCACCTCTGGTCGATCGCTACGCCCCCAGCAGTGCCTTTCTGACCTATCCGAAGCCGGCCCTCGAAGAGAAGGCAGTCGAGAAGCTGCGCGTGTTCCAGGCCGAAATCGAATTTGATGCTCTGCTCAAGGGTGAACCCTTGCCGAGCCGCGAGGAGCTGCAACAGAAACTGGCCACCAAAGCTCAGGCGCTCAAGGCCCAGGCCGATGACGAAAGCACCGAAGCGATTAAGAACGTCATCGCTGACCTGTTTGCGCTGTTCGGTTTTGCCATCGTCTGCTTCACTTGCCGCCGTGATCTTCAGGTGCTGCGCGGCTTCATTGATGAATTGATCTATGGCCTCAGCGACAGTGCCAAGGCCTTCACGATCATTCTGTTCACCGACATCTTCGTCGGTTTCCACTCGCCTGAAGGTTGGACCGTTCTGCTCGACGGAGTGGCCCACCATCTGGGCCTTCCGGCGCGCGAAAACTTCATCATGTTGTTTATCGCCACCTTCCCGGTGGTCCTTGCGACGATCTTCAAGTACTGGATCTTCCGCTATCTCAACCGAGTCTCGCCCTCCTCTGTTGCCACCTTGCGCAACATGAATGGGGGTGGTTGAGCTGAACGCGCCGCTGATCCCCCGCTGCAGCCTGGTCACTGGTCCCGCCAGCAGTGGCAAGAGCTTGTGGGCCGAGACTTTGGCTCAGCGCTCGAAGCGGCCGGTGCTGTATTTGGCCACGGGCCCTGAGCTGCCCGACGATGAGGCTTGGCAGGAACGGTTGCGGCGCCACCGTGAACGTCGACCCAACCACTGGCATTGCCAGGAGGTCGGGCTTCAGCTCACTCCTGCATTGCTGGCTGCCCCCCCCGAGACCTGCGTTCTGGTCGATTCACTGGGCACCTGGGTCGCGGCTGCTTTGGATCTGGACGCGACCAGCTGGGCACAACTGTGTGCCGCGATGGCCGATGCCGTCCGCAAGGCTCCTGCACCACTCGTTCTGGTCGGCGAAGAGGCCGCATGGGGGGTCGTGCCGGCGACCGCTGCAGGGGGTGTTTTCCGCCAGCGGTTGGGCAACCTGCTGCAGCAGTTGATGCCACTGTGTGATGACGCCTGGCTGGTTCTGCATGGCCGAGCCCTCAACCTGATGCAGATCAGCGATCCGATCAACCCAGGCCTCAGTTGCTGAACTGCTGTGCCACGGATCGTTTTGTTCCAACCCCAGATCCCCCCCAACACCGGCAACGTGGCCCGCACCTGTGCGGCAACCGGTACGCCCCTGCATCTGGTTGAGCCCCTGGGCTTCTCCCTCGATGACCGGCAGCTCAAACGCGCTGGGCTGGACTACTGGCCATTGGTTGACCTGCACCGCCACCCCAGCTGGGACAGCTTTCGTACCCATCAGCAGCGCCAAGGCGGGCGACTTCTGGCCCTGAGCAGCCACGCCGAGACGGCCTACAGCGATTTTGCCTTTGCCGACAACGACTGGTTGTTGTTCGGTCGTGAGAGCGATGGCCTGCCTGATGCCGTCCGCCTTGACGCTGATGACTGTCTCGTGATTCCCATGCGTCACGCGCGACGGTTGCAACAACCCGGTGTCCGCTCGCTCAATTTGTCAGTCTCCGCGGCTGTTGTGCTGTTTGAAGCCCTTCGTCAGATCGATTGCCAAACCCCCTGAGACCCATTGCACGGCAATCGATCTCAGCATCGACGTTGATGCTGATGTAGCGCATGATGCTTGCGTCTAATGCATCCATGGGGTAATCTTTGCGCGCCCGACGGATTGTGGCTTCTCCAATGGGTGTTGTTCGATGGGTGATCGTTTGAGGCCTTTGCATCATTCATTGCTGGCATTGCTGGCCGCAACAGCAGCTGTTCCAGCGGTTGTTGTCGCTAATGCACCGGTCCAACCCTGGGACCGCAGTGAGCAGCGCCAGTTGATTGCCGCGCTGCCTGATCCCAGCGGGGTTTCGACTTCTGACCGGATCTGGGTGCGTGTACGCCGTGGAGGCGAGCTCGAGGATTTTGCCCAATCGCTCAGCATCCCTGCAGCCAGGTTGGCATCCCTGAATGATGTGGGGCAGGATCATCGCTTTGAACAGGGTGACTGGTTGGTTCTGCCCATCGGCAGCCAACGCCTGGCCAAGCTGCTCAGCCAGCTCGACACGACGGATCTGCGCCGCACCCCACCGCTGCATCAGCTGCCACCGGTGGAATCAAACGCCATCGTCAAGTTCGGTGACAGCGTTCGCATGATTGCCCGCCGCTACGGCATGACCTTGCAGGAGCTGCTTCGCCTGAATCCAGGCATCGAAACAGCCAGGCTGGTCGTGGGAGCGCCGGTCAAGGTCGTCCAATCGGCTCCTGCTCGCCCCCATCTGCTGCTCGGCCTCAAACCATCAGGCAGCGGTGGACTGAGCTGGCCTGAGCTGCCTGATTTTGGCGATTCACCCCGCCCTGGCGCCGAAGAACTCTCGAGCGATGGCTGGATCTGGCCCACGCGCGGGATGTTCTCGTCCGGTTTTGGATGGCGTTGGGGACGCATGCACAAGGGCATCGACATCGCCAACAATGTCGGCACGACTGTGGTAGCTGCCAAGGCTGGTGTGGTCGAATTCGCGGGTTGGCACAGCGGTGGCTATGGCTACCTGGTCACCGTTCGCCATGACGACGGCAGCCACTCCCTGTATGCGCACAACAGTGAACTCTTGGTTCGCGTCGGCCAGGACGTTGAGCAGGGGCAAGCGATCTCACAAATGGGCAGCACCGGCCGCAGCACGGGGCCTCATCTGCATTTTGAAATTCACCCACCCGGTCGTGGCGCTGTCAATCCCCTGCAGTTTCTGCCGCAACGTGCCTGAGCCTGCCGAGCAGGCCATCGTTTAAAGTCTGTTCACCGCGGCTCGGTAGCTCAGCTGGTTAGAGCGTGGGATTCATAACCCCAAGGTCGGGAGTTCAAGTCTCCCCCGAGCCATCCGCGTGGCCACCACTCAA
Source organism: uncultured Klebsiella sp. (assembly GCA_964344095.1). Classification (GTDB taxonomy): domain Bacteria; phylum Cyanobacteriota; class Cyanobacteriia; order PCC-6307; family Cyanobiaceae; genus RGUW01. The sequence goes on along the minus strand of CAYFMB010000004.1, from coordinate 6,221 downwards.
CGCAAGTCAACGGCATTCAGTCGTTCTCTGAACCCTGCGTTGCCGCTTTCCTCCTCGTCTGCTGTGTTCGAGGTGAGGATCGGAGCCGTTGCTTGGCTCTCCAATGCGTTCGTGTCAGCTCCTGAGGTGGCTCGGCTGCTACGGCGGGAGCGGCCGCTTCCAGAGGCTCCCTCGAGGGCGCGCACCAAAGCACGGCTGCGGTTCACATCGGCAATCCGTTCACCCTCCTTGGGGCGCACCAGAGGATTGGCCTTGAGCTCGCTGCGCAACTGGTTCAGCAGACGGAAATGGCCGGTGCTGTTGTACTTGCGCAGCACGGAAGGATCCCAGGCCATCAGAGCGTTTTCACTGGCAATAGCCTACGGCTCAGCTGAGAAGCTGCCGTTTTGTGATAGCTTGTAACGGCGGCAAGCCGTAGTCGGTACGACTTTGGCTTAAGGGTTCTGATACCGCGCCGCCTGCAACCATCTCCGTAACAACCATGTCCAGGCTCGTCGGTCTGCCGGCTCCCGACTTCACCGCCACCGCCGTGGTGGACCAGGAATTCAAAACGGTCTCCCTCTCGCAGTACCGCGGCAAGTACGTGGTGCTGTTCTTCTATCCCCTGGACTTCACGTTCGTCTGCCCGACGGAAATCACGGCCTTCTCGGATCGCTACAGCGAGTTCTCGAGCCGCAACTGCGAAGTGCTCGGCGTTTCGGTGGACAGCGAGTTCAGCCACCTGGCCTGGATTCAGACTGAGCGCAAAAATGGCGGTCTCGGTGACATCGCCTACCCCCTGGTCGCCGACCTCAAGAAAGAGATCGCCAGCGCTTACGAGGTGCTCGATGAGGATGCCGGCATTGCGCTGCGCGGCTTGTTCATCATTGATCCCCAGGGTGTGATCATGCAGGCCACGATCAACAATCTGCCCGTGGGTCGCAGCGTCGATGAGACCCTGCGTCTGCTGCAAGCCTTCCAGTATGTGCAGTCCCACCCTGATGAGGTCTGCCCTGCCAACTGGACCCCTGGCGACAAGACCATGAACCCCGATCCGGTGAAGTCGAAGGATTTCTTTGCCGCCGTCAACTGATTCAGATTGAGTCAGCGCTATGGGGCATGGGGGGGCTGAGGCCCCCCTTTGTTCTTGGGTTTCCGTACAGCGTCTGTCCGTTGAAACGCTGTGCTGAGATCTGCAGTGGCGGGGGTTCAGCTCAAGAGTGTGGCGAGCAGAGCCCTGCCATCTGTGCCGCCGACGGCAGGGTCGCAGGCCCGTTCCGGATGGGGCATCAAGCCAAGGACGTTCCCAGCAGCATTGCTGATCCCGGCGATCGCGCCAATCGACCCATTGGGATTGTCGTTGTAACGCAGCACAATCTGACCGTTGTCCTCCAATTGTCTCAGGGTGTCGTCGTCGCAATGGAACCGGCCCTCGCCATGGGCGATGGGCAGGGCAATGCTCTGACCGCGCTCGTACGCCTGCAGCCACTGGCAGGACCCTGGGGACACGCTCAGGCTGGCACTGTCGCAAATGAAATGAAGATGTTGATTGCGTGTCAGCGCACCAGGCAGGAGACCCATTTCGGTGAGCACCTGAAAGCCATTGCAGATGCCAAGCACAGGTCCGCCGTTGTCGGCGAATCGGCGCACCTCGTCGAGCAACGGTGCGAATCGGGCAATGGCCCCGCATCGCAGGTAATCCCCATAGCTGAATCCACCCGGTAAAACGACCGCCTCAATGCCGGAGAGATCGGTCTCCTCATGCCAGAGGAATCGGGTGGGAATCCCCAGACAGCCCTCCAAGGCCCAACGCAGATCCCTGTCGCAGTTCGATCCGGGAAACACGACGATCCCTGCGGTCATGGCTGCTGATCTCCTTCGAGGATGCTCAGCTGCCAGTCCTCGATCACTGGATTGGCCAGTAGACGATCACTCAGCAGCTCGAGCTGTGACTGGGCACTCTCGCGGTCCGATGCATCCAACTCGACTTCAACCGAGCGCCCAATCCTCAGCTTGCTGATGCCGCTCACCCCCAGACGTGCAGCCGCCGCCCGGGTGGCCTCTCCGGCTGGATCCAGCACCGATGGCCTTAAGGACACCTGAACGCGGGCACGAAACAGAGGCACCGATTCTGCGCAGAGAGTTGTTAAATCTTGCCAGCACCAGGTCCCCGCCCCGGCCCAGCTGGTCATGGTGACAGCAGGGTCTGCTGCATGAGATGAGGCGCTGCCTGCAGGCCCTAGTCCTGCTCTGGCCATTGGCTTTGCCGGTTCTGGCTCAGGTCCAGACACAGCCCCCAGTGCCCTTGCAGTGTCAGCGCAACGGGGGAGCCTGGCAACCTTGTCAGATGGTCCTGGAGGCCGACGGGTTGCATTGGCGCATTGACATGGCTGAGGACCTGTTTGAGTTTCGTCATGACGGCCGTGGCTCCCTATCGATGCGCCAGGGAGACCAACCCTGGCGATTGGTTGAGGCCCACTGGCGGACCGATGCCAGCCTCTGCTGGAACGGCATCTGCGCGAAAGGGCCCATTCCGCTCGATTGAGGTCCTACGGACGAGAGGGTGATGCAGCACCCAGCAGCCCCTCGATGCGGTGGCGATCAAGGTTGAAGCCCAGCAGGACCAGCGACAGAGTCGCCGACCCTGAGACGGCTTGCGCCTCTTCCGGCATGCCCTCATACCAGCAATGGAGGCGAGGACCAACCCCCTGGATCTGCAGCAGACGGGCCTTGCCTGGCAGTTGCACCCAACCCTTGAGCCGCAGCACACCCTGTAGGCAGCACAGTTGCTGCAGGCTGCGCTCGAGTTCCTCGGCTGTCCACGCGCCCAGCAGGCTCAGGGCCAGCGACTCGACCGGAACATGCGTGTGGTCGTGATGATCATGATCATGCTGGTCGTGTGCGTGGTCGTGGTGCACCGCGTTTGCTTGGTGGCGATCGCCAAGCAACAGCTCGGGCGCTACCTGACCGTCGGCGCAAGCGATCACCGCCGTTCCGGGCCGCAACCTGGGTTGCAGCGCTGCGGTGACCTGCTGAACCTCGAACGGCTCGAGGCGATCTGCACGACTGAGCAGCACCAGATCGGCAGCCTCGAGCTGATCCGCAAAGAGGTCTTCGATCGCGTCGGTGTGATCGAGACTTGGATCTGCGGCGCGCTGGGCTTCTAGGGCGGCGCTATCGGCCACGATCTGTCCGGCAGCGAGGGCTTCGCCGTCAACCACGGTGATGACACCGTGCACCCGTGTGCGGGCGCGGATCTCAGGCCAGTTGAAGGCCGCTACGAGGGGTTCCGGCAAGGCCAGACCACTGGTCTCAACAACGATGCCGTCGAGTTGATCGGCACGCTCCAGCAGCCGCTGCATGGTCGGCAAAAAATCGTCCTGGACTGTGCAACAGAGACAGCCATTGGCCAGTTCGACCAGGCGACCCTCGAGCTCGTCCTCCGGGCAGAAGCCGCATTGGCGCAGCAGCGCACCGTCGATCCCGACCTCACCAAATTCGTTGACGACAACGGCCAGCCGTTGGCCGCTCTCGAGCAACAGCCGGCGCAGCACGGTGGTCTTGCCTGCGCCAAGAAAACCGGTCACGACCGTGACCGGCAAGCGTTTTGTCTGAGTTGCCACGGTTTCAGCCCAGCGCCTGGCCAAGGGCCCAGGCACTGCCCAGTCCGATCAACGTGCAGGCGCAGACGACACGCCAGCGGCCGCTGAGGTTTGCAGCGGGCTTGCGCAGCAGCGACAGTGCCAGCAGCAGCAGCCCTCCTTGGCTAACCAGAAGTCCCAGCACATAGGTGCTCAGGGGCATGGCGCTCCAGCCCAGAACGGTGTTGCTCAGCACGTAGCCGTGCAGGGCCATGGCCGGAACCAGCATTGGTGCCGGAGCACGTTGCAGCAGCACCAGGGCTTCCAGCACCAGGCTGAGGCTGACAAGACTTTCGGCACCAGGTAGGCCGGGCCACAGCAGCCCAGCTGCCGAGCCAGCCAAGCCGACCACCAGCAAGCCAATCACCCAGGTGAGGCGTCGCTGCAAGCCGAGCAAAGCCAGGGCCAGCAAAAACAACAGATGGTCAGGACCTAACACCGGATGGGCCAGTCCGCTCAGAAAGCCGTTGAAGGCATTGGGCTTCAGACCAGTGATCTCGAGCAGGTGGTGAGCCTGAGCCGGTGTAGCAACCCAAAAACAGAACAGGAGGCCGGTGCCTACAAGCAGGCCCCAGCCGCGTAGAGATTGAAAACGCATGGTTGTCGGTCCGCGCCGAATGCAGAGGTGAGACCGGCGGGCGTTCTGACTGGGCCCGAGGGCCTGCACAGCTGCGGGACAGTGCCGGATTTGCACCGGACTTTCCCCCTTGCGTCTGTTGGCTGGTCCCCAACAGAACCGGAACGCTCACTCTATGTCTGGACTCAGCGGCAGGCCAGGCTGTCGCGCGTGGTGACACCTGTGCGGCTGTTGATTCCTGTTGCCCTGGCGCAGAGCGCTTTCTGCTCTGGCAGGTCAAGGACCGCATCACTGAAGTCGGCTCCGGCAATCTCAGCACCGGCGAAATGGCTTTGCATCAACATCGCGTTGCGCAGCACCGCATCGCGCAGATTGGCATGATCGAAGCGGCTGGCGTAAGCGACGACATCCTCGAGATCAGCCGTTTCAAGATTGGCCTCCTGCAGATTGCTGCCGTTGAACACGGCACCGCGCAGATCTGAACCGCTGAAGTCGAAGCCGCTCAACTCAGCCTTCAGGAACTCCTGTTGCTTGAGGTCACGACCATGCATGTCGGGTTGCAGGTCTTGCAGAGAGCGTTGCCCACGCAGTTCGGGAGCGGTGATCGCCAACGCAGGAGTCACTCCCACGGCTAGCAGCAGCACCAGCAGCCCGGTGGTGACGAGGGCGAGCAGGCGGGCCATGGGCAACAACTACGGTGGGCCCACAAGTTATGGCAGCCATGGCAATGGCTCTGCGGGTTGTGGTCCCGCCCCACCCACTGCTGAACCACTGGTTGATGCTGCTGCGTGACCCGCAGACTCCTGTGCCGCTTTATGGCACCGCCATGGCAGAACTGGGCCGCTGGCTCAGTTATGAGGCCCTGCGCGACTGGATTCCCACCCGCGAGATGAGCGTGCAGTTCGGCACGAAGGTCGTCTCCGGTCAGGTGATCGACGCCAGCGTGCCGCTGTTGGCTGTGGTTGCCGTGCCGGAATCCCTTGGGCTCTGGCAGGGGGGCCAACAGGTGCTCCCTGCTGCCCAGCTCGGCACCCTCTGCTGCTCGGCTGGGACCCTGAGCCATGTGACCCTGCCCAACGCCATTCCGGAGCGTTGCGGGGTTCTGCTCTACTGGAGCGCTCTTGCCGAACCCGAGCCGCTGCTCGCGGTTCTGGACCATCTGGCCAGCCTCGGTGTTCATGGACAGCGCCTGCGCTTGATCACGGCCGTTGCCGCGGCGCCGGCTCTGCACAGCATCGGCGAGGCGCATGAAGCTCTCACCATCTACACCGCAGCGATCGATCCTGAGCTCGATGTCTCTGGCGGCATCAGCCCGGGAATTGGTGCCGTTGCCGAACGCCTGCTCGGATTCAGCCACAGCCCCTAAATTGCAGAGGGGAATCCTCTGCAAGCGCAATGGCAGGCCAGAACCAACAAGGCTCCGGTTCGATGCTGCTTACAGCCATGGCAGGGGCTGTGCTTGGTGCGGCCGGCCTTGCCTGGTGGCTGCTGTCGGAGGCCGAACGCCGCCGGCTCGAACCTCGTCAGCAGCGCGCCTTGCGCTTGAGCCGCTTGCAGGAAGGTGCAGATACCGATGCCATGGCTGAGGAGTCCGTAGCTGCGGCTCCACGAGAGCGGGAATTGCATGACAAGGTGCACGAGCTCAACCAGGCCATTGACGATGTGCGCCGCCAGCTGGAGAGCATGGGGAGCCGGTAGGTTCAGAGACGGCTTCATCTGACCGTCCATGCTCCGCTCCGCCGCCATCACCCAGGGCATTCAGCGCTCGCCCAACCGGGCCATGCTGCGGGCGGTCGGGTTCGGCGACGGCGATTTCAACAAGCCGATCATCGGCATCGCCAACGGTTACAGCACGATCACGCCCTGCAACCTGGGCCTCAACGACCTGACCCGCCGCGCCGAGCAGGCGGCCCAACGTGCTGGGGCCATGCCCCAGACCTTCGGCACCATCACCGTCAGCGACGGCATTTCGATGGGCACCGAGGGGATGAAGTACTCCCTGGTGAGCCGCGAGGTGATCGCCG
>CAYFMB010000003.1:0-27960 GCA_964344095.1 uncultured Klebsiella sp. | reverse complement strand
GGCCCTTGGCATTGGTGGGGGTGCTCACGGCCACGATCTTGATGCCCGGCACGGCATGGAAGTACGCCTCAAGTCGCTGGCTGTGCTCGGCACCCAGCTGGCGACCCACGCCGCCAGGGCCGCGCACCACGGCAGGGATCGTGTAGTTGCCACCGCTGGTGTAACGCAGCATCCCCATGTTGTTGGAGATCTGGTTGAAGGCGAGCAGTAGAAAGCCCATGTTCATGCCTTCGACAATGGGGCGAAGGCCGGTCATGGCCGCACCAACGGCCATACCTGTGAAAGCGTTTTCGGCGATCGGGGTATCCAGCACCCGAAGTTCGCCGTATTTGTCGTATAGATCCTTGGTGACTTTGTAGGAGCCGCCGTACTGGCCCACGTCTTCGCCCATGACGCAGACATGGGGGTCGCGGGCCATCTCTTCATCGATGGCTTCGCGCAGGGCGTTGAACAACAGGGTCTCGGCCACGGCGGGGTGAGCAGTCCGGCTCCGGCCGGTCGCAGTACCGGCGGATGCCGGCGCAGGCCAACCTATCTCAGCCGCCAGCGGCAAAGGTGGCGAGCAGCAGCACCGACAGCAGCATCGCCGGCAGCAACAGTGTGACCAGCAGGCCCAGATCGTGAACGGTCATGACCGCACGCTAGGCCGATTCGCCTGGATCAGAGACCGACGTGGTGGTTCCGCCATCAGCGTTGGCCGCAACCGCTGCGCCACTCCCTTGCTGCACGAGGCTGCGCACGAAGACCAGGCTGAGCCCCAGGCCAATGAAGCCGAAGCTGAAGGTGGCCAGGAACGAGATGCCCACGATCAAGGTCTTGAGGCCCACAGCAATGCTTTGGGCAATGCGGGCGGTGTAGTGGGGTGGATGCAGGGCGTAGTAAACGACCAGCGTCTGGCTCAGCCGCAGGCTCAGCCAGCAGAGCATGGCTGCAGTCACGGCCCCCGACAGAAAACTGAGAGGCCCCTTACGCGGCCCCGGATTTGGCTCTGGAGAGTGGGGCTCAGTAATGGTGGTTTCAGGCGTGTTCATCGTGCGCAAGCCTGACACCGCTGGCTGTGGTCGTGCAGACCCAGTGTTCAAACCCAGCTGCGGCCAAAGGCGAGGCCAGAGCCTCGGCAGCCGCCGCCGCCGCCTCACGATCGGCAAACAGGGCAAACAGACTCGGACCTGAACCGCTCATGGCCACCGCCAGCGCATCGTGGCACTGGCGCAGCAGGGCCAGACCGCTGGCGACCGAGGCGACCTCAGGTTCCACAACAGCCTGCAGATCGTTGCGCAGAAGCGGCCAGGGGGCAGCGCCCGAGCGTGCTTCAAGCAGCGGGCTCTGGCGCAGCATGGCCCGGCGCTGCTCGAACTCCGACTCATTCTCCAGATAAAAATCACCGCGCAGCTCCCGGCAGCGGCCATAGGCCCAAGGCGTGCTCACGCTGCTGTCCGGGTGCTTGATCAAGAGCACCGAGGGTCCTGGAGCCATTGGGGCCGGCAACGGTTCGAGCAGCTCGCCGCGACCAAAGCACAGCTGGGTGCCGCCATCGATGCAGAACGGCATGTCCGACCCCAGCTCAGCAGCCAGTTCCCGCAGGCTCGCTGCGGGCAGGCCGAGCCCCCAGAGCGCGTTGAGCCCAACCAGGGCTGCAGCGCCATTGCTGGAGCCCCCGGCGAGGCCTGCGCCGATGGGGATGCGTTTCTGCAGCCGCATGCTGACGCCCAGCTCGGGCAAGCCCACCCGCGCCCGCAGCAGTTCGGCGGCTCGCACGATCAGGTTGCTGCCATCGACCGGCAGTTCGGCATGGTCGCAGCTCAGGCTGATGCGCGCATCGGCCGTGGCCGAGAGCACCAACGCATCGGCCAGATCAATGGTCTGCATGACCATGGCCAGCTCATGAAAGCCGTCAGGCCGCAGGCCAAGCACCTCCAGGTGCAAGTTGATCTTGGCCGGGGCGCTGACCACCAGATCAGCCATGGGCGTGTTCTCCGCTGGAGAGGTCCTGCAGCCGATTCAAACCCGTCGCAAGAGCCACCCAAGCCGCCGGGGCGATCTCCTGGGGCCGTTGCTGCAGGCCGATCCCGGCCTCACCGGCCAGTTGATCCAGCTGCTCTGGTGAGACAAGACCAGCCAGGGTGTTGCGCAGCATCTTGCGCCGGGCAGCAAAACAGCGCTTCAGCAGGCTTTCGACGCTGCGGGCCAAACGCGGTTCGAGCCGGCGCTGGGCCGGCAACGGGTCAACACAGATCACCTCCGAATCGACCTTGGGTGGTGGATCAAAACAGCGCGGTGGCACGGGGCAGACCCGGCAAGCCTCTGCCAGCAGCTGCATGCGCACGCTCAGCGCCGAATAGCTGCTGCTGCCAGGGTGTGCGCGGATGCGCTCGCCAACTTCGCGTTGCACGAGCAGCACCAGCCGCGCATAGGGCTGCGGGACGGGGCGATCCAGGCGACCCACCAGACGCTCAAGGAGCGGCCCGGTGATGTTGTACGGAATATTGGCCACCACCTTGGTGGCCGGCGGCAGCTCCAGCTCCAGTACGTCACCGCTGAGCAGTTCAAAGCGATCGTCATGGCCGAAGCGCTGACGCAGGCCGTCAATCAGATCGCGATCGAGCTCCACGGCTGTCACGGCCAGCGCAGGCGATGCCAGCAGGGCGGCTGTCAACGCCCCGCGGCCGGGACCGACCTCAAGCACGGTGTCAGCACTGCCCAGATCAGCCGCCTGGACGATCTGCTGCAGGACCTGCCTGTCGCTGAGCCAGTGCTGGCCGAACCGTTTGCGTGCCCGATGGCTGGAAAACGGTTGGCTCACGGGTTACAGCCTGCCTCAGTCATGGCTAGACATCACCTGTCTAGCGCTGAGTGCGATGCCCAAGGATCCCTGGCCCTTGGCCCTGCTGCTTTGCAGCCTTGCGGGCGTACCCACTGCTGTTCTGGCCGGCGACGCCGTCGGCGAATCGATCTGGGACCAGCAGAACGCAATCGAACGGGCCATGCAGTCGGTCCCCAAGGGCGCCCAGGTGACCAACACCAGCTGCGACACGGTGGAGGTCGGCACGGGCAATTATCGCTACATCTGCCATGTGACCTACACAGACCCCGTCAACCCCACGCCGTGAGCGTGAGCCACCGAACCGGTTGACGCCGCGGCGGCAGGCTGACCAAAGCAGCAACCAGGGCCAACTGATCGCCCTGATGCTGCGGATTCTCAGCCAGCCAGCAGAGGCAACTGCGCTGCAGGCGCTTGCGTTTGCTGTGGCGCAAGGCCGCGATTCCACCCCCGTCGAGCCCTGCGGCTGAGCGCCCCTTGACCTCGACCACCAGCAGACGATCGGGCTTAGCCATGACGAGATCGAGCTCACCCCAGCGGCAGCGCCAATTGCGGGACAGCAGGCGCCAGCCGTGCTGCTGCAACAGGCGCAGGGTGCGTTGCTCGGCCCAACGGCCGCCGACAGCTGGGTGGTGAACGGGCATGGTCAGCCGCGACAGATGGCTGCTTAGGGTTCCCCCAACGGCGAGATGGCCATGCCACGGCGGCTGATCAAGACCCTGTATCGACTGTTGGACTGCCTGATGCTGACCAACCTGCTACCGGCGCTCGTCCTTCTGGTGGCTCTGCTGCTGCCGGCTCTGTTGCTACCCGTGTCCCCCGCCTGCGCTGCTGTCGATGTGGCCAAGCAGGTGCTGATCGGCGCTGACTACAGCCACCAGGATCTGCGCGGTGCGACCTTCAATCTCTCCAATCTGCGCGAGGCAAGCTTTGCCGGTGCAGATCTGCAGGGCGCTTCACTGTTTGGGGCCAAGTTGCAGGACGCCGACCTGCACGACGCCAACCTGCGCGAGGCCACGCTCGATTCAGCCATCTTTGACGGCAGTGACCTGAGCAATGCCGTGCTGGAAGACGCGTTTGCGTTCAACACCAAATTCAGCAACGTCAACATCGACGGAGCGGACTTCACCAACGTGCCGCTGCGTGGTGATGCGCTCAAGACACTGTGTGCCTCCGCCAGTGGAACCAATCCGGTGACCGGCCGCGACACCCGTGACACCCTGGGCTGCCGCTGAGATGGCCCTCGATGAACAGAGCCGGCGACGGCTCGAGGAACTGGGTCGCCGCCTCCCCCAGCCACTGCCCACTCCGGAGCCGAAGGAGCCGGCACCGAAACGGCATCGGATCGAAACCGAGACCGATCCCGCCACCCTGTTTCAGGAACTGATGCAGGCGAGCCCCGATGGCAGCGTGCCGCCGCATCTGCTGGACCGGCTGCGCCAGTTGGAACAGGAGCAGAAGCGCCCAACACCCCAAGGCCCTGGGGCCGCGACGACCACGACCCGCCCATCGCCTGGCGCCAAGCGCCACGGCAGCAGAGTTGAGGAGCCCGATCCGCTCTATGTGACCTTTGAGCAAATGCTGCTGGAGCAGGACGAGCCCTAAGACAGCTGCCGCTCGTAGCCCTCGGGGATGGCATCGACACACCAATCCGTAGGCTGGGCCGACGCCCCTTTGCTTCAGTCCATGACCCTGCGCATCGGCATCAACGGCTTCGGCCGCATCGGTCGTCTTGCCTTCCGCCGCGCCATGACTCTGGCCGATGTGCAGGTTGTGGCGATCAATGACTTGATCGATGTCGAGTACCTGGCGTACATGCTGCGCTACGACTCGACCCACGGCCGCTTCGACGGAGAGGTCAGCGTCGACAACGGTCAGCTGGTGGTCAATGGCCAGCGCATCCGCATCACCGCCGAGCGGGATCCCAACAACCTGGCTTGGAGCGAAGTCGGTGCCGACTACGTGCTCGAGAGCACCGGCTTCTTTCTCACCGATGAGGCCGCCAGAGCTCACCTCAATGCTGGTGCCAAGCGTGTGGTGATGAGCGCCCCCTCAAAGGACGACACGCCCATGTTCGTGATGGGGGTCAACCACACCAGCTACGCCGGCCAGACGATTGTCTCGAATGCCAGCTGCACCACCAACTGCCTTGCGCCTCTGGCCAAGGTGATCCATGACAGCTTTGGCATCGTCAATGGTCTAATGACGACGGTGCATGCGACCACCGCCACCCAAAAAACGGTGGACGGCCCCTCGATCAAGGACTGGCGCGGTGGCCGGGGCGCTGCTCAGAACATCATCCCGAGCTCGACCGGAGCTGCCAAAGCTGTGGGTCGGGTGATTCCCGAGCTCAACGGCAAACTCACCGGCATGGCCTTCCGTGTACCCACTCCGGATGTATCGGTGGTGGATCTCACCGTGAATCTGGAGCGTCCGGCCAGCTATGACGCCATCAAGGCAGCGGTTCGCGCTGCCAGTGAAGGCCCAATGGCGGGGATCCTTGGCTATACCGAGGACGAAGTGGTTTCGACCGATTTTCTCGGCGAAAGCTGCACCTCCATCTTTGACGCCAAAGCTGGCATCGCTCTCAGCGACACCTTCGTCAAGCTGGTTTCGTGGTATGACAACGAATGGGGCTATTCCTGCAAGTGCATTGATCTGATGCGCCACATGGACCGCTCTGTTCCGCTCTGATCAACCGGTCTGAGCCGCGCAGTCCGCTGCAGCGGACTGCGCTAACTTGCTGCAGCTCTGCGGTAACGCATCCGGTGTGATGATTCCTCAGGACCTACTGGAATTTCGCTTCGCGCTCACGAAGCTCCAGACCCTTGAGGTCTCCAGCGACCGACGCAAGCACACCCGCTATGCACCCAGTGGTTGGTTGACAACGGCAAAGGTTCGATTCGCTTCCGCCGATGAGCAACTGCACGATGCCGATGTCGTCGACCTCAGCAGCAGCGGTATTCGCCTAGCGCTCCCCCCCGGGACCAGCTTTGGCGAAGGGGATCGCTGCCAGATCATTCTTGCCCCCAACGCCAGCACAACCTGGGTTCTGGATGGAGAAATCCGCTGGGTCACGCTTCATCCCTATATCACCGTCTTCGGTGTCCTACTCGACCCAGACAACAGTCCGATCCAAGCCATTTAGAGCAACGGCCTGGCCTCATCACTTGTGCAAGGGTTTATGGCTGTCCCCTGCGACCAGCCAACCACTGAGCGCCAACAGCAGAACACTGAGACAGAAGAACGCCAACGATGCCGGTGAATCAATCGGCAGCGTCAACATGGCCTTGAACGCCGACACAATGAGGGCAACGACCAAAACCTTGACGAGCTTCTCCTTGAGCTGATCGAGATTGCGAATATCCAACAGACCATTGCCAAGCTGGTCAGCGTCCCGGGCAGGATCGATGGGTGAAATCAGCAGTTCATAGACGCCATAGCCGAAGATCAACAGCGCAATTCCAATTAGATACAAGTCGACGCCGCTGACGATGCTGCCCAGCAGTTCACCCAGATAGGTCTTGAATTCATCCTGACCAGCCAGCATCTGCAAGGCCTTGATGATTTCCTTGGTGCCCAGAACAAACGTCACCAGCGAACTCACTAGACTCATGATGACCGGCAAGACGGCCACCAGGCGAAAGCGCCATAAGCCACGTTCGAGCATGAGCTCCAGACGCTTCAAGCTGGATGAGCGGCTCGAAGCCATGGTGCGTGCGACCGACTGGTCAATACCCTAAAGCGGCTGCTGCAGATGTCCTGCGAATTCGATTCCAGCCTGAACCGAGTGCTCAGCGGGATGATCAGATGACTCGGCCCAGCTGAGATCCGATGGAATCCTCCCTGCCAGTCAGCACCGACTGCTATCGCGAACGCGTTCTGGAACTCAGACAGCAACTGGCTGTTTTGAAGCGTCAGTGCCGTTCTGGGGGTCACAGCGAAGAACTGGAAGATCTGTTCAATCAACAGATGCGACATCTCCATTCAGCTCTCTGGGCTCTGCATGCCGAGCTCGAGCAGGATTGAGACAAGCCAGATTCATCATCACCACCGACGAAGCCGTAAGACTGATCAGCATTGCTGAAGCAAAGACTTTTCCCCAGGACGGGGTGATTTTCCACATGGCAACGCATGGTTCTCCCCAGCCTTGTGGTGCCGATGCTGGTCGACAACTGACCAGGGCACCTCGACGGTGGAAAACCCTCAAAGGCTTGACAATCAGTCGTCCATCACTCTCTTTTTTGTCTTCTGTGGTGCCTGGCGCAGTGAGATGGCGTCGGCACAGCGATTGCAGGGTGAGATGGCCCGAGTCCAGCTGCTCAGGCCGGTTTGACGCCAGCACTTGTCTGTGGCGTGATGGGTCTCCTCACCTTGCAGGGTCGCCGTTCACCCTTGCTTCGCCCATGGCCATGCAACTGGTTTCAACCACGTCGGGTGACGCGAACCCTGCACAGGGATTCTCGGCATCGAGGGCCAGCCGAGGCCAGCAGCAATTGGCGCTGCTCCAGGCCCGCCGTCTGGACGATGCCCAGCGAGCCATCAGCCTGCTGCGAGATCAAACCACAGTGGTGCTGCAATTGGGTGGCCTTGATGCTGTTCTGCGCCAGCGGCTCGAGGATCTTGTTCATGGCGCTGCCTGCGCTATGGACGCCCAGATGATCCGGTTCAGCCCCGATGTGGTGGTGTTGCAACCACCTGGGGCAGCTCAGGTGGGCTGCAACTGATCGAGCTGCTGCTGCAGCCTTTGGCGCAAGCGTCGCTGCACCAGATCACAGAGATCATCGACCAAGCCGTCGTCGGCTTGATAAACCAGCCGCACGCCATCACGTCGGCAACGGACCAGCCCTGCGCGTTGCAGCTGGCTCAGTTGTCGGCTGATGTGCGACTGAGAAAAACCCGTGGCATCGATCAACGAGGCCACATCACGGGCACCTTGTTTCAACTCACACAGCAGTTGCAGCCGCGCCGGTTCGCTCAGCAGGCGAAAGAACTGGCTCAGCTCCTCGAGCAACTGCTGGCTTGGAGGCGCGGCGGACATGGTCAAAGTATGTCTTGAGACGAATTATTGCTTAGACCGGGGGCACGAACCAACCAGTCCACCCCCATGAGCGTTCTCGTCAACCCGGACCGCAGCTTCTGGGACCAGCGCTATGGCGAGCCTGACTGGGCCTACGGCCGTGAACCCAATGATTTCCTGCGCGCGCAGGCCGCGGCACTGCCCCCAGGCGATGCGCTGTGCTTGGCCGAGGGCCAGGGCCGCAATGCCGTGTTTTTGGCGAGCCTTGGTCATCGCGTGATCGCTCAGGATCTCAGCAGTGTCGGGCTGGCCTGCGCGCAGAGCCTGGCCCAAGCCCAAGGGCTTGCCCTCGAGACCCTGTGCTGTGATCTGGCGGACTACGCACCAACGCCGCAGAGCGTCGACCTGGTGGTGGCGATCTGGATGCACCTGCCGCAGCCGCTGCGTCGAACAGTGCATCGCCGTGCGATCACCGCGCTCCGGCCAGGCGGTCTGCTGATCCTCGAGGCTTACACGCCAGACCAGTTGGCCCTTGGAACGGGAGGACCGCCGCAACGGGAGCTGCTGATCGAGCCCGACGATCTGCGCTCTGAGCTCGAGGGCCTGGACCTGGAGCTGTTCAGTGCGCAGCAGCGCTGGATCGACGAAGGGCCCTATCACCACGGCAACAGCGCCGTGATTCAGGTGATGGGCCGCAAACCAGGATGAGCCTCAAAGAGGGTTTATGCTGCTACGCTCATAAAAGCCGATCACGAAGACCATGTCCGAGATCGCTCCGCTCAGGCTGGCCGACGCGGCCGGGGGGGCACAGCTGCTGTTCCGCCAGCTCTTCGATGCCGACACAGGCACGTACACCTATCTGCTGGTCGACGTCACCACGACCCAGGGTGTGTTGATCGACCCGGTGTTCGAGCAGCACAACCGCGATCTGTCACTCATCCGAGAACTCGGGGTGAAGCTCGTCGCCAGCCTCGATACCCACGCCCATGCCGATCACGTGACGGGCAGCTGGCTGATGCATCAGGCCACCGGCTGTGCGATTGGCCTAGCCGCTAACGCCAGGGCAGCCCATGTGACCCTGCCTCTGCACCACGGCGATGCGATCCGCTTCGGTGGCCGTGCGCTGGAGGTACGCAGCACCCCGGGCCACACCGATGGTTGCCTCACCTTTGTGCTCGACGATCAAAGCCTGGCCTTCACCGGAGATGCCCTGTTGGTGCGCGGTTGCGGTCGCTGCGACTTTCAGCAGGGTGATGCTCACACCCTGTATCGCTCGATCCACGAGCAGATTCTCAGCTTGCCGCGCCACTGTCTGCTTTATCCGGGGCATGACTACAGCGGTCGCACAGTCAGTTCGGTCGCCGAAGAACAGATCTTCAACGCCAGGCTGGGAGGCGCTGCCAACGAACGTGACTTTGTCGGCTTCATGCAAAACATGAAGCTGCCCCATCCCCACCGCATCGCCCAAGCCCTGCCGGCCAACCTGCGCTCGGGCAAGCCCGGTGAGGAAGCCTTCAGCCCTCCCGCCTGGGCCCCGGTGCAACGCAGCTATGCCGGCCTGCCCGAACTGGCACCCGCGTGGGTGGCCGAGCATTTGAGCGAGCTGACCCTGCTCGATGTGCGCTCTGCCGACGAGTGGCACGGCCCCGATGGCCGCATTCCAGGCAGCTGCCTCATCCCCTTGCCCGAGCTTGAGCAGCGCCTGAACGAACTGGAACCCGCCAGACCGTTGGTGGTGCTCTGTCACTCAGGCAGCCGCTCCGCCCTGGCCACCCAGCAGCTGCAGAAAGCCGGCTTCGCTCAAGTGGCCAACCTGCGTGGCGGCCTGCGCCGCTGGGGCGATGAGGGCTATCCACTCGAACAAGCCAGCAACACCTGAAACCGTTCTCACGACCATTCCATCCCTGCCATGACCACCTCGACCCCCCTGCGCCTGAGCCCCCACGAACTCGACGAGCAACGCCTGAGCGGGCGCATCACGATCGTCGATGTGCGCGAGCCGATGGAATTTGTTGGCGGCCACATTCCCGGCAGCCGCAACATCCCGCTGGGACAACTCAGCGAAGCGCCCTTGCCCGAGGGACCTCTGGTGCTGGTGTGCCAAAGCGGTGCCCGCAGTGAACGGGGTGTGGCCAGCCTCAGCCGTCGCGGTATGGCTGTCGGCATCGCCGATCTTGAAGGCGGCATGCTCGCCTGGCAGGCCGCCCGGCTCCCCCTTGAAAGCCGCAAGGGCGCCCCGTTGCCGTTGATGCGTCAGGTGCAGATCTCCGCCGGCAGCCTGGTGCTGCTGGGTGTCATCCTCTCTCAGGTGGCAGGGCCGGGCTGGATCTGGCTCAGCGGCTTCGTCGGCGCCGGCCTGATCTTTGCGGGAGTCAGCGGGTTCTGCGGGATGGCCCGGCTGCTGGCGCTGATGCCCTGGAACCGGGTGACACTCTGATGGTCACCGGCACGCTGGTGTTGCTGTTGAGCGGTGGTGGCCTGATCGGCTTTCTACTGGCGGTGTTGGGCGCCGGCGGATCGATCCTGCTGCTGCCGCTGCTCGTGGGAGCGGCCGATCTGCCCACCGATCCGGCCATCGCCCTGTCCCTGCTGATTGTGATGGTGCTGGCCTGCGGCAATGCCATCCCCTACCTCAGGCGCGGGCAGTTCGCCACCGGACCGGCATTGGTGCTGGGGCTGCCCGCGCTGGCGGGCAGCTGGATCGGTGGCACCCTGGCCAAGCTCAACATCGTCAATGACACGGCACAGCTGTTGATCTTTGTGGTCGCAGCCTTGATCGCCTCGCTCTTGATGCTGCGCAAGACAAAGCAGAGCGCTGCGGCCTCGCTGCCGCTTCAGACGGCCCTACGCCCAAACGCGTCTCCAGCCACTCTGGCCGTGCAGGGGCTACTGGTCGGTCTGCTGACGGGTGTTGCCGGCGTCGGAGGTGGGTTTGCCATCGTTCCCGCACTGGTGCTGTTGGCCGGTCTACCGATGCAACTCGCCAGCGGCACCAGTCTGGTGCTGATTGCCCTCAACAGCCTGGTGGCTCTGATCGCCGTCGGCTTTTGGCCCGCGCCGCAACTGCCATTGATGCTGCCGATCCTGGCTGGCGGCGCAGGCGGTGCCCTGCTCGGTCAACGCTTGGCTCCCCATCTGAAGGAACGGCAGCTGCGGCGCGGTTTTGCCGCCCTGCTCATCGGCTCAGCGCTCTTCACCGCAAGCGAAGCACTGCAACGGCAACGAACGGCCGAACCATCCTCTCTCCATGTCAGCCATGAAAGACGTAACCCCCTTCGTGATCGTTGAGACCACGCTCAGCTTTGAGCAGGCCTGCAACGCTCTCGAGGCCGCCATCCCCAAACACGGCTTCGGCCTGCTGGGCAGCCATGACCTGGGCACCACCCTGCGAAACAAAGGGATTGCCTTTGCCGAGCAATGCCGCATTGTTGAGGTGTGCCAGCCGCACCATGCCGCCCGAGTGCTGAGCAGTGACATGCGCCTCAACATGGCCCTGCCCTGCCGCCTGTCGGTGTACACCGAGGCCGGCCAGACCAGGATCGGCATGATCAGCCCTCTGGCCATGCTGAGCGCCCTCAGCAGCGACCCAGCCCTTCAGGCTGTAGCAGCCGACGTAGAAGCGACCACACGCGCGATCATCGAAACGGCAGCAACATCACCATGACGCAGCGCTACGACCTGATCGTGCTCGGGGCCGGCTCAGGTGGCCTGGCTGCCGCCAAACGGGCTGCGAGTCACGGCGCCCGCGTCGTCATCGTCGAAGGCGACCGGGTGGGTGGCACCTGCGTGATCAGGGGATGCGTGCCCAAAAAGTTGTTGGTCTACGGCTCGGCCTACCGCCACCTGCTTGCTGATGCCGCCAGCTATGGCTGGAGTCTGGGACCTGTCAGCCAGGACGCTGGTGCCCTGCTCAACGCGGTGCGCGCTGAGGTCGACCGCCTCAACAGGCTTCACATCGGCTTTCTGGACAAGGCCGGTGTGGAGCTGGTCCAGGGTTGGGGTCGCTTCAGCGGACCCCACAGCGTGGTGGTGCGTGCGGGAGATGGCAGCGAGCAGGAGCTTCAAGCCGAGCGCATCCTGATCGGCGTGGGCGGCAGGCCCCATCGGCCCCACATTCCCGGGGCCGAGCTCGGCTGGACCAGCGATGAGATGTTCAACCTCACTGCCCTGCCCGAGCGTGTGGTGGTGGTTGGAGCAGGCTTCATCGCCTGCGAGTTCGCTGCCATTCTCAACGGCCTGGGGGTGCAGGTGACCCAACTGGTACGCGGCGATCACCTGCTGCGTGGCTTTGACCGCGAAGCCAGCAGTGCCGTGCAGGAGGCGATGGAAGCCGATGGCATCAGCATCCGCCTGGCCCACAGCCCTGCCGCCATCGAAGGGGTCCCCGGCGATCTGACCGTGCTGACCCAGGGTGGTGAACGTCTCGGATGCGGTGGCGTGCTCCTGGCCACGGGACGGCGACCGTTTCTGCAGGGGCTCAACCTCGAGGCCGCGGGGGTCGCAATCGAGGGTCATCGCATTCCGGTTGACGCGAATCAACGCACCAACGTGCCTCACATCTACGCCGTTGGAGACGTCACCGACCGCGTCAATCTGACCCCGGTCGCCATCGACGAAGGCCGAGCCTTTGCCGACAGCATCTATGGCAGTCGTCCCCGACAGGTCAACCACCATCTGGTGGCCATGGCGGTGTTCAGCCAGCCCGAGCTTGCCGGTGTGGGTCTCACCGAAGAGCAGGCAATCGAGCGACACGGTGCAGATGGCATCAACGTGCGCCGCGCCCGGTTCAGGCCCATGAGTCAGGCCCTTCCGGCCCGCGACCCCCGAGTACTGCTCAAGCTCATTGTCGCGCGCGACAGCGACAAGGTTCTGGGGGCTCACATGGTCGGTGACCATGCCGCCGAGATCATTCAGATGGCAGCCATTGCCATTGGCATGGGAGCGACCAAAGCGGACTTTGATCGCACCATGGCCTTGCATCCCTCGGTGGCCGAGGAGTTCGTGACCATGCCGAATTAGGCGCGTGAATTAGGCGGCAACCAGCCACTGCTGAGCGTCGTCGAGATGCTCACTGTCGAAGTAACGGGTGCGGGCGTTGACGAAACGTCCAAGCAGGCGTTCGGCGGCATGCTGCCACCGCTGTGAGCCGATCACGGCCACCTGCTTGGGCAGACGTCGATACTCGCACATCAATGTCAGGTGCTGTGACAAAGCACCCAGCCCAAGCCACCCATCGAACTGACGCAAATCGAGCAAGAGACGCAGTGGATCGTGGTGCGCCACGACGTTGGCTAGATCATCGTCAACACGCTGGTAGGCATCAGGATCCAGACGACCAATCATCGACACGGTCACGACGCCATCGTGCTGGTCGACATGGATGGTGCCGAGTGATTCACTGAGCCAACGCTGGGCCTGCTCGCTCTCGTCGCTGTCAAACAAGCGAACTGGGTAAGGCAACAGCAGGGACATGGCACGCAGACCATGACGCAACCAGCCGACATCGGAGACAACGGCCAATCGCTCGAAGCCATCCCAGTAGCGCAAGCCAAGGGTGGTGTCATCCCAGGCTGCTTCGAGCGTGGAACCCGTGAAGTCATCGCCAAACACCAGCAAGGCTTTGATGCGCTCATGCTGATCGAAGGCCCTCTCAATCGCTGGCAGCAACACCGCGTCGACGTCACTGCCACTCACGTCTCCATGAAAGCTGAATCCAACGGTGGACTCAGGCAGATCCTCGATCAGCTCGATCATGGGCTCACGATGTGGCAGAACTGTTCGAGCGTAAAGAGATCGATCTAGGCGCCATGCAAGACGCCGCATCGGTGCAGTCAATTCGATGCCGTTGTTCTGAAACATGCTGAAGATCAAAACAGGCTGAATTGTCCTGCTGGCTGCTCATCCCAAAAGCAACCTGATGCCTCTCAGGCAGCTGAGTTGGGCTCAGGCTGCAGCAACCGCAGGATCATAATCAGATCGATCTCAAAGCTCGAACTCGACCTTCGAAACCAAGCGAGCAAATCGACCTGGGCTCAACTGAGCTGAAGGCTTCAACGGGTACCCCAGGGCAAGCCAAACTGCACGTTGCGGATTACATTTCACAGCAGTTCTATCGGCCCATCCAAAGGAGCCCTTGGCGTTCAACAATCCCATGACCCTACGCTTCGCAATACTGACGAGCCTGCTTCTGATCTGCCCTGCACCCCTGCCTCTGTCAGCACTGGCGATCAACGACGTGTTCCTAGCGGTTCAAGCTGCGCCGACCGGCAAGGGCAACGTTCCTCAACAGCGCGCCTTTGCCACGCCTGTTCAACACGCGGGTAGAGCCCAGGCACCACCGACTGGCGCCAAGACGTCCAAGACGCTCAGCTTCAACACCGCGTCGCAGTGGAAGAGGAACCCGGCTACCCACACAGTCTTTACGATCGACAGTCAAAAACAAATTTGGTTTATCGACCCAACCAGTGGCTGGCCATACACCCTTGACTCTCGCGGCATTGTCTATACAGCCAATGCCATCTCTGGGAGCGTGTACAGCGTCGGCCATCTGTCCGCATGGCCAGGCAGAATTCCTTATTTCTTTCAGAACTGGTCCTACTCAGCGGGCATGTACACCGTCCCATCGCTGAACATTTACCTCGATATCTACCTTGGTTCGAGCAGCAGATTCTTCCCTTACGACGAAAGTTATTCTGAAGTTTGGCAGTATCACAGCTACTTCGAGTCCACAGACTTCAGCTCTCAAACCATGGAGCTCGAGAAGGGCGAAGACATCGAAACCAATGTTGACAACACCAATGCGGCCGAACGTGACAAAACCGTTGAAAGCAGCAATGGCTCAAACGAGGACAACCAAATAGAGCGGAACAACACGTTCGACACCAACCCGGGTTTTGACAACAACCAGGGTGCGGAGCAGGATGTCGGCGATTGGGGCGGAGGCGATGGAGGAGGAGGTGATTGGGGTGGAGGCGACGGCAGCCCATGAACCGCCAGCCATTGCGAGCCATTGTCAGACGAGCACGTCAGCCCAGTGGCGCTCCAGCACCACTCAGCGCAGTGCCTCGAGCTGTCCACTGGCGTGCAACGCGGCAAGCGCGTCATAGCCGCCAATGGCTACCCCATCGATGCTGATCTGAGGCACCGGGTAACCCACCACCGGAGCCACCAGCTCATGGTCGATGCCAAGTGTGCGCAGCAGTCGGAGCGCACGCCACGAGTAGGGACAACCATCGAGCACAGCGATGCTGACGCGAGGCTGTCGTTGGATGAACGTCGACGCGGCTGTGCTTTCAGAAGCAGGTTGTGAACCTGGTTCATCGAGAAACCCGACCAACACGTCGGCGCCCTTGAGGACCACCGTTCCTGGTTCGAGGTGGCCGCCCCAAACCTGGCACTCCGAATCGGAGAAACTCAAATGCAGATGAACGCCACCTGGGGCCAGGGTGCCCTGCAGGGTGATGATCTCCAGTTCGCCCGCCAGCACCGTTGGGCGTTCTTTGCCGGGGCACTGAAACGCTGCTTGCGAAAGATTGCCAACGACGCTGAGCACGAAGCCTGAGGCCCCCTGCTCATGCGCCAGTTGCTCGAGGCAACGACGAACGTCGCTGCCTGGATCGAGATGGAGAGAGACGGCCTGCATGCGGGGCAGATTACGGCCTGACCCGCAGCGAGCCTGGATCAGCGCGTGGCTTCAGCGTGATGCACCAGCAGCCGTTCCACTTCGGCAAGCGCAGCAGCGGCTTCACCACGGCCTCGTTCGAACTGGCCATCGGCCTCCTCCAGCAAGGCCTCAGCCACCCGATCCAACAACGCGTCGCGCTGCTCCTGCAGCATCGCCAGCAGCTCACGCTCGATGAGCAGCTGCAGGGCCTGGGCCCGCAGCTGCGAGCGCACACCCGCCTCGGTGAGCGTGCCATGCACCAGTTCATCGACAAAGAGACGCTGCACTTCGTGGCTGCGCAAAAAACTCTCGACTGCGTTGAGAGCGCCATCCACCAGGGCGCGCTCGGGCTCCGCAGTCTCATCGGCAAGGCGAAACTCCCAGTCCAGGTGCCGCCGCTGCCAGCCCTGAGCCTGCAGGCCTGGCGCAACGCTCTGGCTGAAGCTGTCGACCGAGATTTCGTAGACGCGCTCAGCCAGCCGTTCGCACCAGCTGACGCCATGGCGCCTCAAGCTCGACTGCAGCACATCGCGGCTGACGGCATGACCACCGTGGTGGCTGTGACAGACGCCGTCGGGGCATTCGATGGCAGTGAGAGACATGGGTCAATCGACAACAGCAATCCCTGCACTAGCTACGGCTCTTGGCGAGTCCCAACAACATGGTCACAACTCAGCACGAAACAAGCTGTCGTGAGCAGATTCAGGGCAAATCAGCAAAGCTGATGCCAGTGCGATGGGCTGGAACTTGCACGGGCAGCTCCAGCAGCGACGCCAACGCCGAAGACACCGCTTTGAGCAGTGCGGTTGCGGTCTCTGCTGAGGGCAAAGGGTCCGGCATTTTCACAGCCATCACGGCATGTCATCAACAACGCAGATCAAACGTGCATTGCCCCTTCGAGGCAGGCCGCCAGGGGGGAGCAGCAGGATCGTGCTGCGTGGTTGCAGCAGCATCACTCGGCTCAAAGCCAGCCACCTCACTCTGAAGGATCCAGCGGCTGATGGGCTGAGCTCCATCGGAGGCAAACAACTCCAGCCGTAGCGGCACGTGGACTGGAATGAACGGATGCAGGCAGGGATACAGCGCCTCCTGGCGGTAGCGCAGCGCCAGCGGCTGCTGCGTGAATGGGATTGCACGGCCATTCACGCGCAGCCGGTAGCCATCGAGAAAAGCGGAGTTGGCAATCAGCTCACATCGTCTCAGCGAGCTGTCGACGAAGCGACTGGTGCTGCCCCCCTCGACCGGCACATCGCACAGCAGCGGCCAGGGCTCGAGCGCCTGCCTGATCTCGAGTGCAGCCTCACCCTGCTGCCAGTGCAGCAACACAGGACAGCGCCACTGCCAGATGCTGCGAAACAGCGCTGCATCGAGCGGCAGGCCAGCAGCAGCCAGCTCTGCCAGCACCAGCTCCAGATCGGCCCAGAGCTGACTCGGCAACAGGGCCCGGTCGTGCAGCGCACCGCCCCAGTCACGCAAATCGGTTGGCCTGCGCTCGGGCTCCAGCAGCATCACCACCAGAGCACGCCACAGCAGCGCCACCGCCGAGGTCCACTGGTGGTGCGGCATGGTCTCGATCGCGCGAAACTCAAGCAGGCCCTGGCAACCGGCGGTCCAGGCGGGGTTCCAGAACTTGTCGAGGCTGATCTCGCTGCGGTGGGTGTTGCCGCTGCGGTCGGCATGCAGGTGGCGCAGGGTCTCGCCAATGGCAACGCGATGGTCATCGGGTGGCAGCTGCTCGAGCAGGCGGTGGGCCAGCTCCAGATCGAGCAGGCTGGCGCTGCCCTCATCGGGCCGAGGGGCCTGGGAGGCGGGGCCAACGCTGTTGCCGCTAAACAGATAGGCCAACGAGGGATGGTGCTGCCAGTAGCGCAGCACCCCCACCAGCCAGGCCGGCCGGCAAAAGAACGGGTGCTGCTCCAGGCTCGGCCCCCCCAACAGCAGGTGGTTGCCGCCGCCGGTGCCCTGGATCTGTTCGCCCTGCTGCTTGAAACTGCGCAGACCGACCGCCGCACCGCCAATCTCAAGCCATTCGAGCCATTGGGCGTACTCGGACCAGCTGCGGCACACCGGCAGGTTGATCTCGAGCACGCCGGGGTCTGAGGCCAGGCCCAGCACCTGCCAATGGTCCTGGGTGTCGTAGGGCAACACACCGCTGAGCTGGGGCTGCTGCAAGCCTTCACTGCGGCAGGCAATCGCCCCCAACAGCTGTTCAAAGGGTGCCCGTTCGACCGGCGGCAGAAACAGCCCCCAGCCCTCAGCGTCGACCTCAACCGTGAGCACCTGGCGCAGGGAGCCTTGAGGGAAATGCTCGAGCGGCAGGCGCAGACCGGCCGGACCGGTGGCGGTGCTGAGTTGGCGCAGCGGCTCGCTCAACTCCCAGCTGAAGCTGTGCCATTGGCCCTGATCCCAACTGAGCGGCACCGCCCAGACCTGACGATCCGGATCGCGGGGATCGCGCAAAGGCAGCGGCGTCAAGGCACACCCCAGGTCAAGTCCAATGGCCTTGAGCAACGCGTCAATACCATCCGCGTCTGGACAGCGAGCCGTCGACACGGGCCAGTCGACCAGCGGCCGGCCATCGAGACCCGTGATCAGCCGCAGGGCCCAGCGCGGGTTGACTTCGCCGTCGTAGCGCTTGCCAGGGCAGAAGATGGCGGTGCTGCCAGGCCAGGCCAGGTGCTGCAGCTGAGCGGCCAAGGCACGGGCATAGCCGAGCTTGGTGGGGCCATCGGCCGCCACGGTCCATTCCACGCCCTGCGGATCGATGGGCACCAGGGTAGGCTCGCCGCCCATGGTCAGGGTGATGCCGGCTCGGCTGAGGCGCTCTTCCACAGCGAGGGCTGTGGCCTCAAGGCTGACAAGGCTTGCTGACACAAGGGAGCTGCGGTCAGGCCCCGGTATCGCGCGGCATAGCGGCAACGATTGCACCAACCGCTACCGATTCCAAAAGGCTTCAGCCTTGCGGCAGGCTGGCACCCTCCAACTGGGCAGCCTCGAGCTGGGCTCCACTCAGCTCGGTATCGCGCAGGTCGCAGCCCTGTAGAGCGGCACCGCGCAGATCAGCAGCGCTGAGGTTGGCGCCATAGAGACAGCTGCCGCGCAGATCGGCCCCCTGCAGATTCGCCCCTTGCAGCAGGGCAAAGCTCAAATCGGCCTGACGCAGATCAGCGCGCCCCAGGTCGGTGAGCTGATCGAGCCCCGAACGAAAATCAGCCTCAACCAGGCGAGCCTGAACCCAACAGCTGCCCGCCGCCACCACCCCCCGCAGACAGGTGCGGTGCAGAAAGGCACCGCTGAAGTCGGCCTCCTGTAGGCGCGAGCCCGAGAGGTCGGCCTCATGCCAGAACGAGTGCTGAGCTCGCAGCCCAGAGAGATCGGCCCCCCACAGCAGCGCCTGCTGAAAACAGCACTGCTGCACCTGAGCCCTGGCCAGACGAGCATGGCCAAAGCGCGCCTCCTTGAAACAACAGGCCTGCAACTCAGTGCCCGAGAGATCGAGATCAACCCCGTCGATGCCGCCAAGCTGCAAACCCTGGAACTGGCGTTCTCCGGCAGCGAGGGCTTCGCGCAGCTGTTCAAGCGTGATGGGCTGAGTCGACATGGAGTTCAGAGAATCGCAGCCAACGCATCAAGCTGCTGCCGGCGAGCGTCGAGCATCAGCTTCTCGGCTTGGGCCATCAGCTTGAACACGCCACGGTCGCTCACCGCGTAGAAGACCAACGAGCCTTCGGGACGTCGCTGCACCACCCCGGCAATCGTCAGCAGCTTGAGGTGCTTGGACACAAGCGCCTGACTCAGGCCCGTCTTCTCCACCACGGCCGTGACATTGAGCGGACCGCCGCGCAAGGCGCCCAGAACGGCCAGGCGGTTGGGTTCGGAGAAGACCTTCAGGTAGTCAGCCAGGGCATACAGCTCGGCGGGAGTGTCCATGCTCCGGCTTCAACGGATCGCAAACCCATCCTGCCACAGACGCAGAGACGGCATAGCACAACACCACATCACGCCATGAGCACGCCATAACGTTTTCGTTATGGCATAGTGACGCAAGCCTCTCGTTGACCATGACTCAGTCAATCCTGATTGCCCCTTCCAACCCGTCGCGCCCAGGTGGCTGGCCTCGGGATTGGGCCGGCCAGTGCGTCTTGCTCGAGCGTCAACACGATCGTCTTGAAAGCCTGTTGGCTGTGCTGATCGACGATCACAGGGGTGACGACAACACGATTGAGCTAGCCCTGCAGCAGGCCTGCCGCCAGTTGCTTTGGGACCTACGCCTGCATCTGCGGCTGGAGGAGCGATGGTTGCAACAACGGGGCTGCCTCTGTCCAGGGCACACGCAGGCCCACCGTGAGATCGCGATCCAGGCGCGAGCCACGCTGACCAGCCTGGAACAGGATCGCCTGGGGCGGCTGGCCCTACTTGAAAGCATTCAGACCTGGTTTCTCGCCCATCGCCACGGAGCCGATGCACTGGCCTACGGCTTAGCGGCCCAGACATGAGCACATGGGCTTTGTCCAAAACCTTCTTCCGACCTTCTGATCTGCACACACCATGACGCAAACACCTGCCGCCCCCCATCTGCGGGAGGACCTGCTCACGCCGCGTTTTTACACCACCGAAATTGCCAAGGCAGCGCGCACCGATCTGGACCAGCAGCGGCCTTGCTTCGAGGCCATGTTGAATGAAATGGAGGCCGACTACAACCGGGATCACTTTGATCGCAAGGCCCCACTGGGACGCTTGCACGCGCTGGAGCCGCCAGAGAAGCAGGCTTACGAGAGCTATCTGGTGCGCTCGTGCGTGTCTGAATTCTCCGGCTTCCTGCTGTTCAAAGAGCTGTCACGCCAGCTGCAGCAGGCTCAGCGGCCCGAACTCAGCCGCCTGTTCAACCTGATGGCACGCGATGAGGCACGTCACGCCGGTTTCCTCAACCGGGCACTGGTGGCCGAGGGCATCGAAATCGACCTGCCTGCCCTGAGCGGCAGACGCCCGATCACCTGGTTTCCGCTCAACTGGGTTCTGTATTCGGTCTATCTGTCAGAAAAGATCGGCTACTGGCGCTACATCCTAATCGATCGACACCTTAAAGCACACCCAGACAACGCGTTTGCGCCACTGTTCGATTTCTTTGAGCCTTGGTGTCAGGACGAAAATCGCCATGGCGACATCTTCAACATGCTGATCCGCTGCTGGCCCGGACTCAACAGTGGGCTACGGGGGCGCTTGCTCAGTCGTTTTTTTCTCTGGAGCGTGTTTCTAACCCACAGCCTGACGGTGTGCGAGCGGGGCGACTTTTACCGGTTGCTCGGCATGGATCCAGACCGCTTTGATGCCGAGGTGATGCGTCAAACCAACCGCACAGCGCGGCGTGCTTTTCCAGTGGTGTTCAGACTTGATCAGCGCTATTTCGAGCTGCGCGATCAATTGGTCGAGACCTTTCGGCAGATCAAGGCGTGTGATGGCCATTCGCTGCGCAAATTCTGGCATCAGGCCCGTTTTTTGCGCCTGCTGCTGCTGCAATTTCTGCAACCCATGCAGCCCTCAGCTCAGGGGGTCGCATGACCGTGATCACTGCTACACCTCACACCCCCACAAGCCAACCGATGGATGTCAACTCGCAGGCGTATCGCGACGCCTACAGCCGCATCAATGGGCTGGTCATCGTTGGTGAAAGTCTGGCGGATCGCCACTTTCGCTTGCTGGCGAGGGCGATCCCCGACGATGCGATCGAACTCAAACGGCTGGCGGCCATGGAAGGCCACCATGCCCAGGCCTTTGTGGGTTGTGGCCGAAACCTGGGAATCAAGCCCGATCTAGCCCTAGCCAGGCGGTTGTTCACACCCTTGCACAGCCTGTTTCAGTCCTGCGATCGCAATGGCGACCTGACCGGTTGCCTCGTGATCCAAGGTTTGATCGTCGAATGCTTTGCGGTTGCCGCCTACCAGACCTACCTGCCCGTAGCCGATGCTTACGCCAGTGGGATCACCGCCGCGGTGATCAACGATGAAGCTGAGCATCTCAGCTACGCCGAACACTGGTTGCGACTGCGGCTCAATGATGTGAGTGAAGGCATCCGAGCAACCTGCCGGCAGGCGCTGCCGATCACACTGGCGATCCTGCAGGCTCAGGCCGACGATCTGCGCGCCATCGGCATGGACCCGATCGAGATGCTGGCCAGCTTCTGCGAGCTCTTCCAACAGGCCCTCGAAACCATCGGTTTCGAGGGCGCGGAGGCCCGGCGCATGCTCAGCAGCGCCGCCGCCAGTGCTGTTCTTGCTTAACAGGTTGCCTCTGGAGCAAGGGGTGGCAACGCGAGGGCCTCAGCGCTGAGCCTGTCCTCGCTGAGATTGACGGTCCGCACCGTGCCTCCAAACCTCAGCTGCAGCCAGTGGGCAACCGCTGGATCTGCAATCGCAACCGCCTCCAACCCAGCGCCGCCGAGACCAAGCCGAATCAGCTGGTGCGGCGACACATACCAAAGACCGCCGCTGGCACTGCTGAAGTGCCTGCGGCGTTCCCGCATGAGCTCGCGCAGCTGACCATCACCGCTGAGCTGGGGCAGCCGCGCA
Organism: uncultured Klebsiella sp.; assembly: GCA_964344095.1. Taxonomy (GTDB): domain Bacteria; phylum Cyanobacteriota; class Cyanobacteriia; order PCC-6307; family Cyanobiaceae; genus RGUW01. The sequence continues at coordinate 5,890 of CAYFMB010000003.1, read as the reverse complement.
ACCAACAACTGAAACGAAGGACAAAAGGAGAAGCGGGTCATGAGATCGATTGCAACAAGAATGCAACACGGGTACGTGTCACAACGCTAACGTTATACCGTTACGCAGTCTCATGTGCACCCCGTCATGCCCGTCTCGCTCTCTCCTGCTGAACTGGAATCCATCTCAGACCACGCCAGCGCCGGCGATGCCCAGCTGCGCAAGGCTTTCGGCCCGCGTGTGCGCAAGCTGCACGCCCGCATCGGCAGAGCCCATCACCAGGCTGAGGGCATGGTTTTCTCGCGGGCGTTGCTCAACGGCCAGGCCACTCCGCTGCAGCTGGTTGCCCTGCTGCGAGCCTTAGCCCCCGCCTATGCCGCGATTGAGAAGGCCGCTCCCGCCATCGCCGCTGGTCTTGGCGAGAGCAGCATTCCCTGGAGCACCCTGGCCCGCAGCGCCGTCTTGCAGCAGGACGTTGCCGCGCTCTCAAGCTTGCCCGCTACACCCGCATCGCCCGCAGCCCGTGACTGGCTCGATCAGCTCGAGCATCTGAGCCAGCACGCCCCACACCGGTTGCTGGCGCACGTCTACGTGCGTTACGGCGGCGATCTCTCGGGAGGACAGCAACTGGCCGAACAAGCCAACGGCATTCTGACGGCGCACAACCTCAGCGCCGTCAGGTTCTGGTCCTTTGAGCGCGACATCGCAGTGCTCAAGCAGTCACTCCACAACGGTTTCGAGCAGCTGCAGCTCAACGCTGAACAGGAGAACGAGCTGCTGGAGGAAGCCGAACAGGCCTTTGCTGCCACCCAGCGTCTGCTGGCCGAACTGGGGGCCATGACCTGATTGCACGGCCAACAACGGTTCGCACGCAAGCTGCCGCGTTCCTCTCAGCACCTCCTCCGCCTTCATTCCATGTCGACCGCCATCGCAACCCAGACCCCGATCGAGCTGTTGCTCAAGTACGACCAGCCAGTGCCCCGATACACCAGCTATCCAACGGCCGCAGCCTTCTCAGCGGCGGTCGGGGAGAGAGAGATGCGAGAGCAACTGGGCCAGCAGGCGGATGCGCCCTTATCGCTGTACGTGCATGTGCCGTTCTGTCGCCATGCCTGTTGGTACTGCGGCTGCAACAAGGTGACCACCCAGCTGGGGTCCAAGGTCGTGGAGCCTTACTTGCAAACCCTGGCGCGGGAGCTGGAGCTGATCACTGCTGCGATGCCGCAGCGACGCACCTTGGCGCAGTTGCACTGGGGCGGCGGCACACCCAACTACCTCAACCCCCAGGAAACCCGTGCCCTGTGGGACCTGATCGCCCAGCACTTCGATCTCGCTGACGATCTCGAGGCTTCCATCGAAGTCAATCCCGAATTCCTGAGCCGCGATGGGGTGCTGCAGCTGAGGTCCCTCGGCTTCAATCGCATCAGCTTCGGAATTCAGGACGCCGACCCGGAGGTGCAACTGGCGGTCAACCGGGTGGTGCCGGTGGAGCAGCTGCGCCGGGTGATGGGCTGGCTGCGCGAAGCCGACGTTGACAGCGTCAATGTTGACCTCATCTGCGGCCTACCGTTGCAGACACCGCAGCGGTTTGAGCAGACCATGGCCTTGGTGCAGGAGTTGCGGCCTGAGCGCATCTCGCTGTTCTCGTTTGCCTATCTGCCCGAACAGATTCCTCTGCAACGCAAGATCAATGCCGACGCGCTGCCCAGTCAGCGCGACCGCCTCACCATGCTCGATGCGGCTCAGCGACTGCTCAGCCGCAACGGCTACGAGGCGATCGGCATGGACCACTACGCCCTGGCCACAGACAGCCTGGCAGCAGCGGCCCGCGACGGCCGCCTGCATCGCAACTTTCAGGGCTACACCACCGGCGGCGAGCTGGAACTGCTCGGGATCGGACCCACCGCGATCAGCCAATTTCATCATCTTTATGCCCAGAACCATCGCGATCTCAAGGCCTGGAGCCATGCCATCGCCCAGGGTCGGTTGCCGGTGGAGCGCGGTCTGGTGGTGCGCGATGCCGAGGTGCTCAAACGCAGGGAGCTGATCAGCCAGGTGATGTGCCAGTTCGGTGCCGAAATCGATCTTGACGACTACCACCAGGAGTGGTCCAGGCTGCAACAGCTCCAGGACGATGGGTTGGTTGAGCTGACCAGTGAGGGCCGCCGCGGCAATCTGCGGGTTACGCCCCAAGGACGCTGGCTGGTGCGCACCATTGCCGCCGTGTTTGACCCCCAACAGCAACGTGTTCAGCAGGGATCGCGCCTGCTCTGATCACGTCTCCCGCAGCGCCAGCAGCCAGAGCAACAGCAAGCCTGCGGCAAACCAGGCGAAGCTCTGAGCTGCCGCGCGGGCATGGCCTGGTGCCTTGATCTCGGGCACCAGATCGGAGGCGGTGATGTAGAGGAAATTACCGGCGGCAAACAGGACTAAGCCCCCCAGGGGCAAGGCACCAGCCAGCCGCCAGGCCAGCAGACCGCCCAAGGGGAACGTCAGACCCGAGATGAAATTCCAACGCAAGGCCTGACCCGGTCGCCAACCGCTATGGACCAGCACGCCGTAGTCGCCCAGTTCCTGTGGCAATTCGTGGGCCGCCGCCGCCAACCAGGCGGCCACCCCTGCGGCAGGGTTGATCAGATAGGTGCTGGCGATGCCCAAACCACAGACAAAGTTGTGCAGCCCATCACCCAGCAGCACCAGGAGCGCCACTGGTTGCAGGGCATTGGTCTGCAACCGGTGTGAGTGATGCCATTGCAGCATTTGCTCCAGGGCCAAAAAACTGCTGAAGCCTGCCGCCAGCAGCAAACCGGCGCGGCGTGGTGGCACTTCGCTGAGCCCTTGGGGAAGCATGTGAAACAGAGCCCCACCCAGCAGCGAGCCGGCCGCCAGGGCGATCAACGACAACAACAGGCGCTGCTGCAACCGGGGCGTCAGCAACACGGTGATGCCGCCCACCAGGGTGATCAGGTTCATCAGCAAACCTCCAGCCGCAATCGCGACCAGGGAACTCACAGATGCCACCACTGCCAGGCCTCCACGTTGATCAGGACCCCAAGCGCGGTGAGCGCCAGCATCAGCACCACCTGATCCCGACGCGAATCAGGAATCACCATGTCGGCGGCCAGATGCAACCCATTGCTGAGGCTGTAGACGAGGCTGAACCAGAACTGAACGCCGCGCATCAGGCTGCTGTCGGCCCAGCTACCTGGGGCCGAGCGCGCCTGCACCACCAACAGCATGGCGGCCAACGGCAACAAAAAGTAGATGAGCATGGCCGCGAACAACCGCGGCAATCGCTCAGGCGGTACGTGGCTCTTGATCACCACGGGCAGGCCGTGGAACAGGGGCATCAAGCCCAACTCCACGTGATAAAGCATCAGCAGCAGCCAGGCTCCCCACAGCGCCGCGAGCCTGAGGCCGTGGTCGATTGCCGGCGATGCGGACATGGGCTGACGCTGTGACCGCTTCAGCCTGATCAGATCGCGGTCCAGTTGCGGCTGCAGGACCTCAGCACAATGGGAACATTGCGGCAGCGCCGTTCAGGCGTTGGCCGTGGCCTGGCGACGCCATAACCGCCAGATCTTGTCTGCCTCCAGATAAAGGAAGAACAGCAAGGCATAGCCGATGCAGACCAACAAGTCGTGGGCCGCCAGTGGCTTGGTGCCAAAGAACCCCGACAAGGCCGGGACATACAACAACGCAAGCTGAAGCAACGTGGTCAGCACCACCGAGCCCAGCAGGGCGGGATTGGAGAACGGATTGAGCTGGAACAGCGGCAACGTGCTGCGGCACGACAGGGCATGGCCCATCTGCGCCAGGCAGAGGGTGGTGAACACCATCGTCGGCCAGGGGGCTGCGCTGGCTGCGGCGACCAGCATCATCGCGATGGTGATCGCGCCAAAGACGATGCCGGTGCGCAAGATGTAGCTGCCGGTGCCAGCGGCAAAGATCGACTCGCCGGGTTCAGCGGGCGGGCGATCCATCAGCCCCTTTTCACCGGGTTCAAGCGCCAGGGCCAAAGCGGGCAGGCCGTCGGTGACCAGGTTCATCCACAGAATCTGCAGGGGCGTCATCGGCACACCCACCAGACCCAGGAGTGGTGCGGCGGCAATCGTCACCAATTCACCGACGTTGCTACCCAAGATGTATTTGACGAAGCGGCGAATGTTGGCGTAGACCAATCGCCCCTCTTCAACGGCGTTGACGATGGTGGCGAAGTTGTCGTCGAGCAACACCATGTCGGCGGCTTCTTTACTCACCTCGGTGCCGGTGATGCCCATGGCCACACCGATGTGCGCCTGCTTGAGAGCCGGAGCGTCGTTGACCCCGTCACCGGTCATGGCCACCACCTGCTGGTTGGCCTGGAGCGCTTTGACGATGCGCAGTTTTTGCTCGGGCGGCACGCGGGCATAGAGGCTGCAGCGGGCGACCACCTGCTGCAGCTCGTTGTCACTGAAGGCTTCAAGCTGACGGCCCAGCACCACCTCGCCATCGCCGCTGCTGATGCCGATCGCCTCGCCGATGGCCCGCGCGGTCAGCGGATGATCGCCGGTGATCATCACCGGGCGAATCCCGGCCTTGCGGCAGGTGGACACCGCCTTGGCCACCTCGGGGCGGGCCGGATCGAGCTGGGCCATCAGTCCGAGCAAAATCTGACCATCGAGCTCATGGTGGGGGCTTTGGTGGTTGGGCGCGCAGGCAAAGGCCAGCACCCGCAGACCGCTACCGGCCAGCTGCTGGGCCTGCTCCAGCCACCACTGCCGTTGGGTGCTGCTGAGGTTGACGACGCCGGAACCATCGACCCAGCGATCGCAGTGGCCCACGATGACTTCGGGTGCACCCTTGCTGATCAGCAGGCGATGGGACCCCGCAGCCGTTGCCCCCAACGGTGCCTGCAGGCTGCCGCTGGGATCGTCGATCCATACAGCCATGAGCTGGCGCTCCGAGCTGAACGGGATCTCGGCGTCGCGGCGGTAGTGGCTGCGCAGCTCAAAATCGTCGATGCCGACCTTAGCGGCGACGACCGAGAGCGCGCCCTCGGTGGGATCGCCCAATATCTCCCAGCTGCCATCGGCGTTTTGCTTGTGCTCGGCGTCGCTACACAGCACCCCGGCCTCAATCAGCAGCTGCTGCAAACCAGCAGGCACACCAGCCGTGGCGCCATCGGGACAAGCCAGGGCGGCGGGGGTAAAGCTGCCCTCGGGCTCGTAACCCTGACCACTGACGGCCACAGCGCTGGTGCCCAGGCGCAACTCCTGCACCACCTGGCGGTTCTGGGTGAGGGTGCCTGTTTTATCGGAGCAGATCACCGTCACGGAGCCCAAACCCTCGACCGCCGGCAATTTGCGGATCAAGGCGGCGCGGCGCACCATGCGCTGGGTGCCGATCGCCAGGGTCACGGTGATCACCGCCGGCAGGCCCTCGGGCACGATCGCCACCGCCATCGAGAGCGACACCTCCAGCAGGTTGAGGATCGGCTGGCGCAGGAACACCCCAGCGATCAGCAGCACCAGACCCACCAGGGCCAAAGCACTGCCCACCAGCACCTTGGCCAGTCCGTCGAGCCTCTCCTGCAGGGGGGTGTTGCCGCTTTCAGCGGTGTTGATCAGCTGGGCGATCTGGCCCAACTCGGTGGCCATGCCGGTGGAGTGGATCACGGCCACACCGCGGCCGCGCACCACCTCGGTGCCTTGGAACAGGCAGTTCTGGCGCTCCAGAACCGGGGTGCTCTGCTCGAGCACCAACTCGGCCTTTTTGAACACCGCCTCGGCCTCGCCGGTGAGGGCCGCTTCGCGCACGCCCAGGTCGGCCACCTCGATCAGGCGGGCATCGGCCGGCACACGATCACCGGCCTCCAGGCGAATCACATCACCCGGCACCAGTTCGTCGCTCGAGATGCGCAGCCACTGGC
>CAYFMB010000002.1:0-29042 GCA_964344095.1 uncultured Klebsiella sp. | reverse complement strand
AGGCGCTGGCGTACTTGGCCGTGTAGCTGATGATCCCGACGTGCTCGAAACCCTCTTCATCGAGGGCTTCGCGGATGGCACCGACGCGGCCGTCCATCATGTCGCTGGGGCCGATCAGATCGGCGCCGGCACGGGCCTGCACCACCGCCTGCTTGCACAGAATGGCCACGGTCTCATCGTTGAGCACGACGCCGTCGTTGCTGACGATGCCGTCATGGCCATCGCAGCTGTAGGGGTCGAGGGCCACGTCGGTCATGATCGCCATGCCGGGGTGCACCTCTTTGAGGCGGCGGATCGCCCGCGGAATCAGACCGTGCTCGTTAAAGCACTCGGCGCCATCCTCGGTCTTGAGGCCGTCGGCAACCTTGGGGAACAGCACCACACAGCGGATGCCGAGGTCCCAGGCACGACCGACCTCATCGACCAATCCCTCCAGACTCCAGCGTTGAGCACCGGGCATGGCGCCAATGGGCTCGATACCCGCCCCCTCATGCACAAACAAGGGGTAGATGAAATCGGTCGGCGCCAGCGCGGTCTCGCGCACCAGGGCCCGCAGGGCAGGCGTGCGGCGCAGCCGGCGGGGGCGGTAGGTGAGCTCCATGGGGCCCGAAAAACTGGGCGGATCCTACGGAGCCCCCAGCAGCAGATCAGGTGCACCAGCCGACCACCGCGACCAGGACAAAGCCAAACAACGCGCTGAGCTGCACGACCGTGTCAATGCGGTTGACCCGTCGAGCCACGCGGGCACGGTCCTGATCAGCACAGCGGGCGACCAGGTTGGTGCCGACCAGAAACAGCAAAAAAATCAACAAACAAACAACATAACTGTAAACATATAATTCATCGAGATACGTTAGATACGGCGCCGGCGGGAAGCTGCTCTTATAGGAATCCTGCATGACCACCAAGGTCAAGAGAGCCGAAGGTGGAATAGCAAGACGAACGTCACCCAGAACGCCCTCAATCGATGGAGAGACAATCACAATAATCATCACCACAAGCAGGGGAAATATCCATTTCAAAAACATCGACCATTCATTCTTGCCGTATTGCAAAACAGCCGTGAGCCGACTGAATTTCATGCCCGGCAAAAAATCTTCCGGATACCGCACAAGACTTCGTTTCCAGGCGACAGAATCGAGCCTATAACCGCTGATCTGAGCACTTTCACCGACAATCGAAGCCGCTCGGTTTATCGGCTCCAGGCGGACTCGATTCGACTCCAACGAGAGCAAGTCTGGCTCCACCTCAAGCTCGATTGTCAGACTCTGCGGATCGAAAGGCGCATAACGCTGCGGCACCTCTTGCAGATAAAACTTGCCCGAAAAACGCACGATCCGCCCATACGTCCCAGGCGCCAAGGCTGCTGGCGATGACGGCGCGACTTCCCGGCTGGAATATTGACCGAGCTCAATCTCATTGGAGAGCTCGATCAAATCATCGGGATTGATACGCAACCGCTCAAGCACGGCCTGCAGGTCAGGGCCCCATTGATACCAGTACCAGCCCTCAGCGAGAAAACTCTGATCTGCCAGAGCCAGATCATAAATATTGCGCACATGCAAACCAGCTTGTATCACTAAACCGGAAGAATCGGCGGCGGCAGCGGACTCGATGCGCACTGAGGACGGAATCGTCGCCGACGTCGATGGATGCCTTCTCTCCGCCCATGCCGCCGTGATCAAAGCGCTTGCAGTGAGCATCAACGCCAGCATCAGGGCAACCAGACGGTGCCTGCCCCGCTGGAGTCGAAACCAAGACTCTGACCTGCTGTGCTGAAGAGCCTCAGACTGACGAGACCTCACGACACCAACAGGAAGGCGCTCAGAGTCTGGCTGAGCTCAGCCAATCGGCACGGGGGTCTTGACTGCGCAGGTCGCGCAGCTGCTCCAGCAACTGGCGCTCCTGGGCGCTGAACTGTGCGGGCAGCTTGAGCACTGGAGTGAGCAGCAGATCGCCCCTTCCGCCCTTGATCGGCCAGCCCTTGCCCTTGAGCCGAAGGCTGCGCCCGGGAGTCATACCCGGCGGGACCTGCACCGCAGCAACGCCATCGGGTGTGGCCACCTGGACCTCTCCCCCCAGGGCGAGTTCATCGATGCTCAGGGGCAGGTCGGCGCGCAACTGATCGCCATCCAGCTTCCAGACCGGATGCTCCTGAAGCTGCAGATTGAGATAAAGATCGCCGCGACGTCCCGTGCCGGGCTGCAGATTGCCCTTGTCCTTGAGTCGCAGCCGACTGCCGTGCCTGACCCCGGCCGGGATGCGCACCTGAACCCGCTCATCGTTGACCGCCAGAGTGCGTTCACAACCGCGGAACGCCTCACTGAAGCTCAGGCTGATGGAGGCTTCGGCATCGAGATTGACCGCTGCACCACGCCCAGCCTGGGCGGCACCGCCGGGGAAGCCACCGGGAAAACCAGAGGCGAAACCGAAACCGCCCGGAGCTCCACCGAAACCGGACCCACCCGGACCACCGAAACGACCCAGCAGATCGTTGATGAAATCGTCGAAATTGCCGTAACGGCCAAAGTCGACATCAAAGCCGGCAGGGCCAGCGCCAGCAGCACCAGCCTGATTCCAATACTGGCCAAATTGCTCATAGCGGCGGCGCTTCTGGGGATCAGAGAGCACCTCATAGGCCTCGCTGATCTCCTTGAACCTGGCCTCGGCGTCCTTGTTGTTCGGGTTGACGTCCGGGTGGTATTGGCGCGCGAGCTTGCGAAACGCCCGCTTGATCGCGTCGGCATCGGCGCTGCGGTCGACCCCCAGCACCTGGAAGTAATCGCGATAGCCATTGACGCCCATGGGGCCAGTGTCTCAGCAGTGGGGGGATGCTGGCAGCCCACCGCGAGGGGTGGAAGCCCGAACGCTTGCCTTTCCTCACACGTGGCTGTCAGCGCAGCGACGCGTCCGTATCTTGCGCTGCTACCTGACGCTTCCATGCAGCGCCCCTCCTCGTTCACGTCGTCGCTGATCATTGGCCTGACTGTGTTGATGCTTGGCAGCATCACCACGGCCAGCAAGGCAGAAGGGGAGACAGGAGCGCTGCAACAACCTGCCCCTAGCAGCAGCTCTCAGGCAAGCTCCAGCGCCGAGCAACTGGGCTTGAGCCGCCATCTCAAAACCGTTGGCGCCAAGTTCTACGGCGCCTGGTGGTGCCCGGCCTGCAGCAAACAGAAGTCGCTCTTCGGCGCCAAGGCAGCAGCCGAGCTCCCCTACATCGAATGCGACCAGCAGGCTGAAGATCGCGAGCGTTGCAGTGCTGCCCAGATCAAGGCCTTTCCAACCTGGGACCTCAACGGCAAAGAGCGCCTTGTCGGCGTGCAGTCGCTCGACGAGCTGAGCCGCTGGAGCGACTACAAGCCCTCAGGGCAGTCCAAACCCTGATTCAGCACTAATTTTTTGGGGAGGACCTCGCCAGCGCCGCTGTGCACCTCCCGTCTGCGCCGGCCTGGCACAGCCTGAGCCCCAAGGCCTGCCTGGAGCAACTGCAGAGCAGCGCCGAGGGCCTGAGCCAGGCGCAGATCGAGCAGCGCCTGCAGCAGCGAGGTCCGAACCGACTCGAGCTGAGCCAAGGCCGCAGCTCGCTGACGATTCTCTGGGATCAGTTCAGCAACATCATGTTGCTGCTGCTGCTGCTGGTGGCAGTGGTTTCAGCCGGCATTGACCTGCACGGGCAGACCTTTCCCAAGGACGCCATCGCCATCCTGGTGATTGTGTTGCTCAATGGCCTGCTGGGCTTCGTGCAGGAGAGCAATGCCCAGAAGGCACTGCTCTCGCTGCGGGAGCTGGCCCAACCGCTGGTCCAGGTGCGGCGTGATGGCAGCTGGCAGCGCGTCTCCAGTGAACACTTGGTCCCCGGGGACCTGATGCGGGTGGAAGCGGGAGATCGGATCCCCGCCGATGCACGGCTGCTCGAGGGGGCTGACCTGGGACTGCGCGAAGCCGCACTCACCGGCGAAGCCGACGCGGTCTTTAAAAAGCCCGACCTGGTGCTCGAAGCCGACACACCCGTGCTGGAGCGTCAGAACTGCCTCTTTCAAGGCACCGAGGTGATCCGAGGCCGGGGCGTCGCGGTGGTCACCGGCACCGGCATGGCCACCGAACTGGGCCAGATCGCTGCCCTGATCAACAGCGCAAGCGCCGGCAAAACCCCGCTGCAGCAACGACTCGATGGCCTGGCCCGCGTCCTGGTGGGCGCCTCCCTGGCTCTGGTGACCCTGGTCCTGGGAATCGGAGCCTTGCTGGGCCAGCCCCTGTTCAACCTGTTGGAGGTGTCACTGTCGATGGCCGTGGCGATCGTGCCCGAAGGGCTGCCGGCGGTGATCACGGTGACGCTGGCCATTGGCACCCAGCGCATGGTGCGCCGCGCCGCCTTGATTCGCCGTTTGCCGGCGGTTGAAAGCCTCGGCTCGGTCACGGTGATCTGCTCAGACAAAACCGGAACCCTCACCCAGAACCGGCAGGTGGTGCGCGAACTGGTGCTGGGCACCACCCGCATCGAGGTGAGCGGCCAGGGCTATGAACCCATCGGCAGCCTGAACCCGCTGCCACTGCCACCGCCCGCTGGAGCCACGGCGGGCCTGGCCGCTGGATCCGAGCGGCTGTTGCTCGAAGCGGGGGTGTTGTGCAGCGACGCCGAACTCAAGCAACAAGCCGACGGCCACTGGGAGGTGCTGGGTGACCCCACCGAAGGCGCTCTGGTGGTGGTTGCCGCGAAAGCCGGCATCGATGCTTTCAACCTGCGCAGCCGTTATCGACGCGCCGCCGAAATCCCTTTCAGTGCTGAGCGCCAGCTGATGGCGGTGTGGATCAGCGACAGCGACGGAGCCCTGCAGCAGCCGCTCGGCGCCCTGGCGGGAGGCTCAGCCACGCTGCTGATCAGCAAGGGCGCACCCGAAGTGATCATCGGCTGCTGCAGCCGCTGGCTCGATGGCGCGGGCGTGGTGCCGCTCAGCGAGCCCCAGCGCCTCTGGTGGCTGAATCAGGCCCAGCAGTTGGCTGCCAGCGGCCTGCGGATGCTGGCCTTTGCCTGCGCGCCGCACCATCCCAGCCCTGACCACGAACTCGAGCAACAGGTGCTTCTGGGGTTGATGGCCCAGCTCGACCCACCGCGGCCCGAGGTGAGCCAAGCGGTGGCCACCTGCCGCCAGGCTGGCATTCGCCCGGTGATGATCACCGGCGACCACCCGCTCACCGCCCGCGCCATCGGCGATGCGATCGGCCTGAGCAGTGGCGATGGTGACGTGCGACTCGGGCGCGAGCTGGAGCACCTGGACGACACCCAGCTGGCCGCGGTGGTCGACCGCTGCAACCTCTACGCCCGGGTGCCGCCCGAACAGAAGCTGCGCATTGTTAAGGCACTGCAGGGGTGCGGGCAGATCGTGGCGATGACCGGCGACGGGGTCAACGATGCCCCCGCCCTCAAGCAGGCCCATATCGGCGTGGCCATGGGGATCACCGGCACCGAGGTGAGCAAGGAGGCCGCCGACATGGTGCTGCTTGACGACAACTTCGCCACCATCGTCAACGCGATTGAAGAAGGTCGGCTGGTGTACGCCAACATCCGCCGCTTCGTGAAATACATCCTGGGAAGCAACGTCGGTGAACTGCTCACCATCGCGGCCACACCGCTGCTGGGCCTGATGGGGGTACCGCTGACGCCGCTGCAGATCCTCTGGATGAACCTGGTCACCGATGGGTTGCCGGCCCTGGCGCTGGCGCTTGAGCCGGCCGAACCAGGCCTGATGCAGCGCCAACCAGCCACACCGGGAGAGTCCATCTTTGCTCGCGGTGCCGGTCTGTACATCGTGCGCACCGGGGTCGTCTTCGCTCTGATCACGATCTCGATGATGTTGATCGTGGCCCCCACTGGGGCACCCTGGACCAGCATGGTGTTCACCACCCTCTGTCTGGCGCAGATGGGTCATGCCCTCTCGGCCCGTAGCCAGTTGCCGCTGATCCAGGTGGATCCGTTCTCCAACCCTGCGCTGCTGGCGGCGGTGGCACTGACGACGGTGTTGCAGCTGCTGTTGCTGTACGTGCCATCACTGTCGGCCTTCTTCGGCACCCAGGCTCTGAGCCTGCAACAACTGAGCATCTGCATCGGCTTCAGCCTGCTGCTGTTCGTTTACCTCGAGACTGAGAAGATCATTCAACACTGGCGCCGGTGTTCCAGCAGCCATGCCGGCACCTGACGCGCCCTTCTCTCTGCCCCCATGTCGCTATCCGGCGCAATCGATGCTCTGCCCCAGTGGATCAGCACTGCGGTGGAAACCAATCCCCTGCTGGGTTATCTGGCCATTGGCGCAGTGATGCTGCTCGAGAACGTGGTGCCTCCGATCCCTTCGGAGGTGGTCATGCCACTGGCTGGTTTTCTGGTGCACCAGGGCAAGCTGCAGCTGATCCCCGCGGTGATCGCGGGCCTGCTGGGCACGGTGCTTGGGGCCTGGTTCTGGTACGGCATCGGCCGGCTTGTCAACGAGCAACAGCTGGAGCGCTGGCTCAGCCGCCATGGACGCTGGCTCGGCCTGACACCCGATGACCTGGCCCGCAGCCGGCGCTGGTTCAACCGTCATGGTGCCGCCCTGGTGTTCTGGGGCCGGGTTGTTCCAGGCGTTCGCACCCTGATCTCAGTACCCGCCGGCATTGAGCTCATGCCGCAGCGCTCGTTTTTGATCTGGACGAGCGCCGGAAGCCTGCTGTGGGTGCTGATCCTGACCCTCATGGGGACGGCCCTGGGAGCGGGCTACACGCATGTCGCCGCCTGGATCGAACCGTTTGCCCACCTGATCAAGGTGCTGTTGCTCATCGCCCTGGGGCTGGCCCTGGTGTGGGTCGCCGCACGGGCGATCAACAGCTGGCGTCGCTCGCGACGACAGAGCTGAAAGATGGAGGGGGGCTTCCACCCCCAAGCGGTCATTTGGGTGACAAGGCTGACCTCACCCCGTCTCCGTTAAGAGTGTCAGGCAGCCACAGGGGCGGTCTGACGGGAGAAACGAACGATGTTGTTCGCAGTTACGGATTTGCTCTGACCGAGCAGGCTTCAGTCACCCTCCTCATACCCCGTCGAAACCATTGCAGCCCCGTGAACGGGGGAATGGAGCTGAGCGGAATCGAACCGCTGTCCGAAGCACTGGTGTGAGCCACCTAGTCCGGCCGAAACCGGACCTTGTCATTCTGACAGCTCCGAGCAGGGTCTGGAGTGGTCGTGAGATCCGTACGGGCACCTCAGCGACCACCCTGCAGCAGGCTGCACAACTGCTGCAACAGCGTTTCAGCGCGGGTGACGCCCAACGCCATCGACTCATCGCTGCGGATCTCCAGCTCCAACTCTCCGGTGTTGGAGACGTTGCTCCAATCACACACCAAGGCCACCTGATGCGCCAGCCGATGTCCGCAATTGGGCGGATCGGCGGCATAGAGACAGTGATGGGCATTGGTTGGTTCCTCAACCTTCAGCCCCAGCCCTCGGATCAGGTCGCAGAGGACCCCCGACAGATCGTCGCTGGGCATGGTGACGGGCAGGCAGGTGTGGCAATAGGCCATGAATGGTCTCCTCACTACCCACAGCTCGTAGCCACAGCGCATGGGCACGAGAACAGCCCTTGCACGCCAGCAGTTCCACTTTGGCGGCTGGCATAGACGAGCCCGAACTTCCGATCGCTCACCTGGCTGCGCTTGACTGAAGCCATGAGCACAGCCATCAGCGCCGTGGCCGTGGTGCCGCCTGGGCTCGAAGAGCCCGCCGCCGCCGAGCTGGCCGACCTGGGGGCCACAGAGCTCAGACCGTTGCATCGTGCCGTAAGCCTGCGCTGCGATCAGGGCACTTACTACCGGCTGCAGCTGCGTGCACGCCTGCCGTTCCGGATTTTGCGGCAGCTGGCCAGCTTCCCTTGCCATAGCCGTGAGGAGCTCTACCAAGGCATCCAGACGTGCGTTGACTGGGAGAGCTGGCTGCCTCCCGAACGCAGCTTTCGGGTCGATGCCAGCGGCAGCGCCCCCGGCCTCAACCACAGCCACTACAGCGCGCTGCAGGTCAAGAACGCTCTGGTCGACTGGCAACGCAGTCGCTGGGGTACCCGTTCATCGGTGGATCTCGAGAACCCCGATCTGAGCCTGCATCTGCATCTGGGGGGCGGCCGCGCCGCGCTCAGCGTCGATGGCAGCGGCGCCAGCCTGCACCGCCGGGGCTACCGCCCCCGCATGGGCCTGGCCCCTCTCAAGGAGAACCTGGCCGCGGGCTTGATGCGGCTGACGGGCTGGGATGGGAGCGTGCCGCTGGCCGACCCTCTCTGCGGCAGCGGCACGCTGCTGATTGAGGCCGCCGCCATGGTCCTAGGTGCCCCCGCCGGCCTTGACCCCACCACCGGAGCGCCCCGCGCGCTGGCGCTGCAGCGTTGGAGCGACTTTGATGCGGACCTCTGGGAGCAGGAGCTGGGGGCCGCCCGCCGTGACAACCGCGCTGAGAGCGGCCGCCGCAGCGATGGCTCACCGATCGCACCGATTCGTGGCAATGACAGCGATCCGGAGGTCATTGCCCAGGCGCACAGCAATGCTGAAGCCGCGGGCATCGCCCCCTGGCTGAGCCTCGGCTGCGGAGATTGCCGCGATTTTGTACCGCCTGCGGGCCAGGGGATCCTGGTCTGCAACCCGCCCTATGGCGAACGCCTGGGAGCCGGCGAACAGGATCGCCTTGAACAGCTCTATGGAGACCTGGGAGCCATGGTCAAAGAGCGTTGCAGCGGCTGGACCCTGTGGCTGTTGAGCGGCAATCCCGAACTGACCGGCGCGCTGCGCATGAAAGCGAGTCGCAGACTTGCGGTGAGCAACGGCGGCATCGACTGCCGCTGGCTGCGCTACGAGATTCGTTGAGCCCGCTCAACGCCCCAGCAGCGCCCTGGTGGTCTTGCTGAGACCGGCCGTGGTCTGGGGCAGGTAGGGACCCTTGAGCAGCTGAGCGCCGACCCGCACAAACACGCCAGAGACCACCAGGTTGAGCGCAGAGAGCGCCAGCGCCGAGACGATCCAGCTCAACCCCTGGGTCTGATGCAGCCACAGCAGCAGCGCCAGCTCGACCGCAAGCAGAGCCAGGCCCAGCAGAACCAAGGCACCGCTCACAAACAGGGCGCCGCTGATCAGGCGCCGCTTTTCACGGTCAACCTCCTGCAGAGCCATGCGCACGTGCAGATCCATCACCGAGGTCATGAGCGCACCGACGCGGTTGAAGGCCCCACGGCTCACCCCCGGCGCCGAGGCCGCCGTTGCACCCTCACGGCTGATCGGATCGTTGGTGGAATCAGACGGCATCGCAGCAGCGCAAGCAGAGACAACAACGGCAGTGATCAGCGGGAACGCCGCCCCGAAGCCAGCATCAGCCCCAGCAGTAACCCAACCCCACCGGCCACACCAAGGGCGAGCAAGGGGCGCTCGCGCACGGGTTTCTCAATGCGCGGGCGCAGGGTGGCATTGAGGTCATCGAGCAGATCTTCGAGCTGACGCTCCAACGGTTCAAAGCTGCTGGCCAGACGGCTGGTCTGCTCACCCGCCACCTGCAGCAGCTCCTGCAGCTGATCCCGCACCACTGAGGCTGTCTTGCCGGTGTGGGCGGCAATCACCTCGGCAACGTCATCGAGGCTGCCGCGGGTGGCTTCGAGCGTCTGCAGCGCCACCTGGGGCCATTCGCGCTGAATCGTCGGGATCAGGGTGTCAAAACGCTCCCTGAACTGCCGCTGGGTCGCAGCTCTGGAGGCGTCGCCCTCGCTGACGGCGTCAGCGTCAGCGACGGTGTCGGTATCGCTATCGGTGTCGGTGTTCATCGGCAGGCGCGCGCATCAGGCCAGCTGGGACAAGCTGCCCCACTGGCCCTCAAGTTAAGGAGGGACTTGCTGGGGTGAAAGCCTCCGCTACATTTCTGCTGCTCGGCGCGCGGGCCTGTTGGTTCATATCAATCAGGTCGAGCTCAGTCATTTCAAGTCGTTCGGCGGATCGATGACGATCCCGCTTGAACAAGGCTTCACCGTCGTCACAGGACCCAACGGCTCCGGCAAGAGCAACATCCTGGATGCAGTGCTGTTCTGTCTTGGCCTGGCCAGCAGCCGCGGCATGCGCGCCGAGCGCCTCCCCGATCTGATCAACAGCGCCGTGCTCAAAAGCGGCCGCGCCGCCGAGACCGTGGTCAGCGTCCGTTTCGATCTGAGCGACTGGCAGCCCGATGAGGCCGAAGCCGGCCTCGAACCGCCTGGTGAAGGCCCCTGGATCAAACCAGGACAACGCGAATGGACCGTCAGCCGCAAACTGCGGGTGGCGCCGGGCGGCACCTATGCCAGCAGCTTCAGTGCCGACGGCGAACCCTGCAACCTGCAGCAACTGCAAACCCAACTGCGCAGGCTCCGGGTCGACCCCGAAGGCAGCAACGTGGTGATGCAAGGCGATGTGACCCGCATCGTCTCGATGAGCGCCAAGGACCGTCGCGGCATCATCGACGAGCTGGCCGGCGTGGCCTTGTTCGATTCGCGCATCGAGCAGACCCGGGGCAAGCTCGACGCCGTGCAGGAGTCGCAGGAGCGCTGCGCCATCGTGCAGCAGGAACTGCTCGTCTCGCGGCAGAAGTTGGAGCGCGACTGCGCCCGTGCCCGCACCTATCAAGAGTTGCGCCAACGCCATGGCAGCGGCCGCCTGCAGGAACAGCTGCTGGTGTTTGAAGAGGCGCAGCAGCAGTTGCGCGGTCTCGAACAACGCCGGCAGGCCCTCACCCAGCAGCAGGTCAGCAGCCGTGAAGCGATCGCCCAGGGCGAATCGGCCGTCACCCAGGCCGCCCAGGAGCTGGACAACCTGCAGGCCGAGGTCCGCGCCCTGGGTGAAGACCAGCTGATCAATGTGCAGGCCGAGCTGGCCGGCCTCGAGGCCAGTGGCCGTGAACTGGCCCGGCAAGCCGAGAAGCACCAACGCGAAGCCGAGGAGCTGCAACGTCAGCGCCACGAGCTGGCGCGGCTGCAGGGCGAGCTTCGCAGCCAGCAACAACAGCTCAGCGCTGGCGATGACGCCGGCGAGCTCGACGCTGCCGAAGCGGCCTGCAGCACAGCTGAAGCCGCCGTTGAGCTGTCGCGCCGTCGCTTGGGGGAGGTGGCCGGGCGCTCCGGCAGCTGGCTTGAAGCGCAGAAGCAGCGCAGCCAGCAACGCCAGCAGCTCAGTGCGCAGCTGGCACCGCTCGAAGCCGAACACCAGCAGCTGCTCGAGCGCCTGCGCCAACAGCAAGAACGACTCACCGAACTCAGCGCCGAGGCCAGTGCCGAGCTCAACAGCAACCAAAGCGTGCAGGAACAGCTCGCCAGCGTCGACGGCGAATGGCAGCAGTTGCTCGAGACCCTGCAGCAACAGCAGCAGCAGGTGCAGCAGCTGGCCGAGGAGCTGGCCCTGCAGCAGCGCACCCGCAGCCGCCTCGAGCAGGAGCAGGTGGGTCTGGAGCGTGAGATCGCCCGGCTCGACAGCCGCCGCGAGACCCTGCAAGAAAGCCGCGGCACCGGCGCCCTGCGCATGCTGCTGGAGGCCGGACTCGATGGCATCCACGGTCCCGTGGCCCAGCTTGGCGAAGTCGAGGAACGGCACCGCTTAGCCCTGGAGGTGGCTGCTGGAGCCCGCCTAGCTCAGGTGGTGGTCGATGACGACCGCATCGCCGCCCGGGCGATCGAGCTGCTCAAGCAGAGGAGAGCCGGCCGGCTGACCTTTCTGCCGCTCAACAAGATTCGCGGCGGTGCTGGCGGCAGCAGCGGCAGCGCCGCCCTGCAACGCGTCAGCAGCACGGGCAGTTCAGGCGGCGGCCTTGTGGGCCGGGCAGTCGAGCTGGTGCGCCACGAACCCGTCTATGCGGACGTGTTTCGGTACGTCTTCGGCGACACCTTGGTGTTTGACACCCTTGCCAACGCCCGCCGCGAACTGGGGCGCTGCCGCGCCGTGACCCTGGAAGGCGAACTGCTCGAGAAGAGCGGCGCCATGACTGGCGGCAGCCTGCAGCAGCGCAGTGGCTCCCTGAGCTTTGGCCGCAGCAGCGAAGGCGACGAAGCCGAACCGCTACGGCGCCGTCTGCTGGAGCTGGGCGAAAGCCTGGTGGCCTGTCAACGGCGCGAAGCCGAACTGGGCCAGCAACTCGAGCGGCTGAGGCCATCGCTGCAGCAGCGCCAGCAGCGCCAGGCCGCGCTGGAGGCCGAACGGGCCGCCGCCCAACGCAACCTGAACCCACTGCAGCAGCGCCAGCAGCAGCTGGAGCAGCGGCTGGTCCAGCTGCGCGCTGCCATGGCCGCCGACCAGCAACGGCAGCACGCGCTCGAGCAGCAACTGACGCCGCTGCAACAGCAGCGCCACAGTCTCGAGCACGACGAACAACAGGCCCAGGCCAGTGGCGATGCCGACCGCTGGCAAGGGCTGCAACAGGAGCTGGAAGCGGCCGATGCCGCCCTGGCTGCAGCCCGGCAGCAGCGCGATGCCCTACTGGCCAGCCGGCGCGAGCGGGCGCTGGCAGCTGAACGGCTCAGCCAACAACTCGAAGCGAGCGCAACCGATGAGCAGCGCCTGGTGCAGGCGGTGGAATCCCTGGTCGCCGAGCGCGCCCGCTGGAAGGAGCAGCAGCAGGCCGATCAGCGAAAGCGTGCCGAGCTCGAGCAGCAGCAGACCGCGCTGCAGGAGCGCTTCGGCGAGCGACGCCGCCAGCGCGACGCCGCCGAAGCCCGCCTGGCCGAGCAGCGCCAAGCCCTGCAACAGCGCCAGTGGGAACTGCAACGGCTCGGCGAAGAGCTCGAGACCCTGGCTGAACAACAGCGCCTTGAGACCATCCGCGTCGAGCAACTCGAGCGCGAACTGCCCGATCCGCTGCCCGAGATCCCCGACGACGTTCGCGAGGGTGGCCTCGAGACCCTGCAGGCCCAACTGCGCAGCCTGCAGGCCCGCATGGAGGCGCTTGAGCCGGTCAACATGCTGGCGCTCGAAGAGCTGGAGCAGCTCGAGCAGCGCCTGGCCGAGCTCGAGGGGCGGCTCGACGTGCTCAACAACGAACGCGAAGAGCTGCTGCTTCGCATCGAGACCGTGGCGACCCTGCGGCAGGAGGCCTTCATGGAAGCCTTCAGCGCGGTCGATGGACACTTCCGCACGATCTTTGCCGGCCTGTCCGACGGAGAAGGCCATCTGCAGCTCGAAAACCCCGAAGCCCCGCTGGAGGGAGGCCTCACCTTGGTGGCCCACCCCAAGGGCAAGGCGGTGCGCCGACTGGCAGCAATGAGCGGCGGCGAGAAGTCATTGACCGCCCTCAGTTTTCTGTTTGCGCTGCAGCGGTTCAGACCCTCTCCCTTTTACGCGCTCGATGAGGTCGACAGCTTTCTCGACGGGGTGAACGTGGAGCGCCTGGCCGCCCTGATTGCCAGCCAGGCCGACGAAGCCCAGTTCCTGGTGGTGAGCCACCGCCGCCCGATGATCGCCGCCTCCCAGCGCACCATTGGTGTCACCCAGGCCCGCGGCGCCCACACCCAGGTGGTGGGGTTACCGCCCGCGGCCTGACTTGCCGCGTGGTCCACAATGGCGCGATGGGCCATTGCGCCCCCTTTGCCACTGGCCTTGACCTCCTCGATTCCCCCATCTGCGGACCCCGCCGGGGCAGCGCCCAGCGACCGGCTCTGGCTGCGCTCGGAGCTCATGGGCACCCAAGTGATCACCCGCGATACGGGCCGGCGCCTCGGTGTGGTCGGCGAGGTGGTGGTCGACATCGATCGCCGCGAGGTGGTTGCACTGGGCCTGCGTGACAACCCCCTGACACGGTTTCTGCCAGGCCTGCCGCGCTGGATGCCCCTGGATCGCATCCGCCAGGTGGGTGATGTGATTTTGGTCGATTCGGCCGATTCACTCTCCGAAGGCTTCAACCCTGAGCGCTACAGCAAGGTCATCAACTGCCAGGTGATCACCGAGGCCGGTGAGACCCTCGGGCGGGTGTTGGGCTTCAGCTTTGACATCGAAACCGGCGAGCTCACCACCCTGGTGCTGGGTGCAGTGGGCGTGCCACTGCTCGGTGAGGGGGTGCTCAGCACCTGGGAGCTGACCGTCGAAGAGATCGTCAGCAGCGGTCCCGACCGCATCATTGTTTACGAGGGCGCCGAGGAGAAGCTCAAGCAGTTGGGCACCGGCCTACTGGAAAAGCTCGGCATCGGCGGACCCAGCTGGGAGCAAGAGGAGCGCGAGCGCTACCGGGTCGGCATGGTGCCGGTCGAGAACCAGCTCGCCCCCGGCCAACCCAGCGCCACCGAGCAGCGCCGCATTCAACCGGCTAGCAGTCGCGCCTTTGAGCCACGCGACGAAGAGCTCGACTACGTCGAACTGGAAGAGCGCCGCGAGCGCGAACCCCTGCGTCAGCGCCGCTACCTCGACGAAGCCGAACCCGAGCGCCGCTACGGCGACGATCGGTATGACGCCAACCCCTATGGCGCGGATCGCTACGAGAGCGACCGCTACGACGAACCGAGCATTCAGCCGCGCCCCGGCGATCGGCTGGGCGAGCGGTCCATGGATCGCCCCTATGAGGCTCGCCGCGGTCCCCTGCCGAGCCGCCAGCCCCGCGAGGACCGGCGCGAGCCGATCGACGTGGAGCCGGAGGTCATGGATGATCCCTGGTGACGCTCAGCCCCCTTGGAAGTCGAGCGAGAGCGAGTTGACGCAGTAGCGCTCTCCGCTGGGAGCAGGGCCGTCGTTGAACACGTGGCCCAAGTGCGCATCGCAGTTGCTGCAACGGATTTCCGTGCGAACCATGCCGTGGCTGCGGTCCACCAAAGTGGTGATCGCTGCGGGATTGAGCCCGGTCCAGAAGCTCGGCCAGCCGGTTCCCGAGTCGAATTTGGCCTCAGAGCTGAACAGCGGTGTGCCGCAGCAGACGCAGTGGTAGGTGCCCGCAGCCTTGTGGTTCCAGTAGGCACCAGTGAAAGCCCGTTCGGTCCCCCCCTGGCGGGTCACCGCGAACTGCTCGGGAGTGAGCCGCTCGCGCCAGGCCTGCTGATCGTCATCGAGGCTGCGCGGCAGGCCACTGGGCAACCCGCAGGCGGAGGGGTCAGACGATTCGGCCATGACAGCGGAACAACGCAGAACGCCGGAACCCTAAACAGAGCGCACCGGCGGCAGCAGCTGCTGCACCATCTGAGCCAGCGCGGCAACGGCACCGGGCTGCCCCCGCAGGCTGCGCAAATCCTCACGCATCCCCGCCAGCCGCTCGGGAGAGGCCAACCAGTCAGCCGCCTCAACGGCGATCTGGGTCGGCGTGACCGCACCGACCCGCTCGGGAACCACGGCCCGACCAGCGGCGATGTTGGGCCAAGCCAGATAGCCACGGTGGCGCAGGCGCCAGGCCGTGAGCGCCAGACCCAACAACCAGCGTAAGAACGGCAGCCGCGCCACCAGTCCCAGAGCCCCATCCCAGGCCTGCATCACCTGCAGATGCTGGGTGGGCACCAACACGATCATGGGCACCCCCAGGGCGCCCAGCTCAGCGGTGTTGGCCCCCACCGTGGTCAGCGCCAACTGGCACTGGCTGAGGGGCCCATGGGCGGGATGCTGGCGGTGCAGGGCAATCGTCGTACCTGCCGCGGTCACCAGGCTGGCGTTCGGGCCATCGCCGTGCTCAAGCCGCGGAACGCCAGCGGCATAACAACGGGCCAGGGGATTGGCGTCGCCGGCATAGGTCAACAACTCGGCAATGCTTGTGGTCGGTGCGACGGGCAGCAGAAACCGGCAGCCAGGCCGCAGCTGCGCCAGGCGATCGGCGGTTTCGAGCAGAAAGGGAACGCCCACCTGCAGCTTGGCTCGCTTGGAGCCCGGCAACAGAGCGATCCACTCACCCTCTGGCAGCGGCTCGGTGCTGCGGGCACTGGCCGAAAGATCGGCCATCAGATCGCCCACCACGGTGCAACGGTCGGCCAATCGGCGCGGTAACCGGGCCGCTGCTGCAGGCCCCATGGCAGCGATGCCGTCATTCCACTGGGGCCAGCGCGCCACCCATTCGGCATAGGTGAGGTGCCGGTAGCCGAGACGGGCTGACAGCAGCACGGTCCAGAACTGATCACCGCCCAGGAACACCACCACCCCCTGGGGCGGCCAGTCTCCATAGCGCTGGGGCCGCAGCAACAGGCGCCAAAAGCGCCGTGCCGGGCTGATGCGCTCAAACAGGCCCCAGCCCGCAGCCACCTCATGCTCGATGCCGGTCGCATTCGGGCAGGGCACCAGCACCAGCTGCAACGACCAGGCCGAATCCGGCGTTCGTGGTCGCAACGGCAATTGATGCTGCAGTTGCTCTGCCAGGGGTCTCACCCAAGTGCTGAGCTCACCGGGCCCATTGCTGACCAGCACGATGGTGGCTGGCGCTGATGGGCTGGGCATCAAAAGAAAAATGCGGATGGCGAGACTTGAACTCGCAAGGCCGAAGCCACACGCCCCTCAAACGTGCGTGTCTACCAATTCCACCACATCCGCGTGGTTGCAGGAGCGGGCTGACCGCACCTCGGCTGAATATACCCACCAGCCATACCGAGGGGCCACGGCCTGGAGCACCAGTGAGCGCTGATACAGTCCGCAGCGGCCCTGAGCGCTGAATCCAGCCCCCTGCGGATGCCCATCGGCAAATTGCTGATCGCCAACCGAGGCGAGATCGCACTCCGGATTCTGCGCAGCTGTCGGGAACTCGGAATCGCCACGGTGGCGATTCACAGCACGGTTGATCGCAATGCGCTGCATGTGCAGCTGGCCGATGAGGCGGTCTGCGTGGGCGAGGCGCCCAGCAACCGCAGCTACCTCAACATTCCCAACATCATTGCGGCAGCGATCTCCCGCGGCGCCGACGCGATTCACCCCGGCTACGGCTTTCTGGCGGAGAACGATCGCTTCGCTGAGATCTGCCAGGACCACGGTCTGATTTTCGTGGGCCCTTCGCCCGAGTCGATTCGGGCCATGGGCGACAAGTCGACGGCTAAGGCCACGATGCAGAAGGTGGGAGTCCCCACCATCCCCGGCAGCGATGGCCTACTGCAGGACCACCGCCAGGCAGCCGTCCTGGCCGAACGCATGGGCTACCCGGTCATGATCAAAGCCACCGCCGGCGGCGGTGGTCGCGGCATGCGCCTGGTCCCCTCAGCTGACCAGCTCGAAAATTTGTTCAAGGCAGCCCAAGGCGAAGCCGAAGCCGCCTTTGGCAACCCGGGCCTGTACATGGAGAAATTCGTCGACCGCCCGCGGCACGTCGAAGTGCAGGTGCTGGCCGACCGCCACGGCAACGTGGTTCACCTGGGCGAGCGCGACTGTTCGATTCAACGGCGCCATCAGAAGCTGCTGGAGGAAGCCCCAAGCACGGCAGTGACACCCGAGCTGCGCCGCCAAATGGGTGATGCAGCCGTTGCTGCGGCGCGCAGCATCGGCTACGAGGGCGCCGGCACGGTCGAATTTCTGGTTGACCGCAGCGGCGCCTTCTACTTCATGGAGATGAACACCCGAATTCAGGTCGAGCACCCAGTGACCGAGGTGGTCACCGGTGTCGACCTGATCGCCGAGCAGTTGCGCATCGCGGGTGGTGAGCCGATCAGCGTTCAGCAGAGCGAGATCAGCCTCAAAGGCCATGCCATCGAGGTGCGCATCAATGCTGAGGATCCCCGTCAGAATTTCAGGCCGGCACCCGGGAAAATCACAGGCTGGCTGCCTCCCGGAGGCCCGGGCGTGCGCATCGACAGCCACGTTTACACCGGCTACGAGATCCCGCCCTTCTATGACTCGCTGATCGGCAAGGTGATCGTCTGGGGTGTGGACCGCGAACACGCCCTCAAGCGGCTGCGGCGCGCCCTGTCGGAATGTGCCATCACCGGCATTCCCACCACCATCGACTTCCACCTGGCCCTGCTCGATCGCCCCGAGTTTCAACGGGGCGACGTGCACACCAAATTTGTCGAGCAGGAGATGCTGCCCCAGGCCTGAGCCGCAGCCACCACTCTTGGGCTTAGGCCACCAGCTGACTGCGAAGCATCAGTTGGGTCAGCAGACCCTGTTGGCCCACCAGCAACTCCCGCAGCAGGCTGATCAGGCCGACCCAGACCACCGGGGTGACATCGACGCCTCCGATCGGCTGAATCAGGCGCCGGGTGGGTGCCAGCAGAGGCTCGGTCGGCGCCCCGATCAGACGCATCGCGCCCTGGTTCAGATCAATCTGCGGATACCAGGTGAGCACAATGCGAAACAGGAACAGCAGGGTCCAGGCGGCCAGCACCAGCCCCAGGGTGAGATGAAGCAGCGGCAGGGCCGTCACAAAGCTCTAAGCAGTGCGCTGAGAAGCCTAGGAAGTGGCCATCACTGCCTAGGATCCCCGCACTGATCGCTGCTGTTCAGCCTTCCGGCCATGACCCCTTCTCTCGCCAACTTCCTGAGCAGCCTCGTGTGGGGCGCGGTGATCGTGGTGGTGCCAATCACCGTGGCGCTGATCCTGATCAGCCAGAACGACCGCGTTGATCGCAAGCTCTGAAGCGCCCAGAGCCGGGCTTTGCCGCGTCCTTAGACTGAAGTCATTCATACCCAGCTCCCCGTGACTGGGTTCATTTGGGTGGCATCGCGTGGTCAACGCCAGTCTCAACTGGGCCAGCATTGTCGGCATTGTGCTCGCCATCGGGGGAGCTCTGCTGTACTTCATGCGCAGCTTCAAACCTGCGCTGGCTCGTGACTACGACGTCTTCTTCGCCGCTGTAGGCCTGCTCTGCGGCGGCATCCTGTTTTTCCAGGGCTGGCGACTTGACCCGATCCTGCAGTTCGGCCAGTTCCTACTGGCGGGCACCACGGTCTTCTTCGCCTACGAGAGCGTGCGCTTGCGGGGTGTGACCACCGAGCAGGCGCGACGTTCTGCCTACTTCGACGATGACGAGCCCGCAGGCGGCCCCTACAGACCGCAAATGGGCGGACGCAGTTGGGAGGGCAGTGCAGATCGCTTCGATGAGCCCGAACCGATCCGGCGCCGCATCCGCTCCCGCGACGACGACGATCAGGACGATTTCTACCGTCCGCGGCGGCCCAGTCGTGCAGCAATCCCTGAGCGGGCCGCCAGCCGCCGTGAAGCTGGCGAAGACTGGGGCAACGAACCAGCAGCCGAGCGTCCCAGCCGTTACAGCGCCGATCGTCCCGGCAGCCGCCCTGGAGCCAGCGAATTCGGCGCCCGCCGCCGGGAGCGCGATAGCAAGACGGAACCGCGCCGCGGCAGCCGCGGTCCGTCAGCCGATGAGGGCATGCCCCGCTCAAGTCGCCGTGGACCTAGCGCTGGTCCTTCAGCGGCGAATGAGGGTCCAACCGTGCGGCCGTCCAGGCCCATCGGCCAGGGCCCCCAAGGTGAACCCATGCGCAGCAGCAGTACCCGCCCCCAGGGCGAGGCCATCAGCGATGCCGAGTTCAGACCCGTCGACGAACAAACAAACAGCAGCAACGCCGCTCCCTCAGCTGGCCCATTGCCCGTGCGCCGCGACGGACGGCCCCGTGACAACAGCTCCCGCTTCGACGACTGATTGACCCGGCCCTGGGCCCATTGGCTCCAGCCTCTGGCTGGGATCACCCTGGCGGCGGCCCTGGTCGGCTGTGAGGGCCAGAGTTGGGGCCTGCGGAGAGCTGCCCCGACAACCAGTCCGCTCGCCGCCGAACAACGCCGCGATCCTTCCCTGAGTGGAGATGGTCGCCTGTTGGCCAGCATTGTCGAGCGCAACGGACGCAGCTCGGTGCTGCTGCAGGAACAACCCAGTGGCCGCATGCTGCCGTTGCGCCATCTGCGTGGACACCAGCCCCACCGCTCACCATCGCTGAGCTGGAACGGCCGTTATCTGGCCTTGCTGATGCAACAGGGGGGCCAGAGCGTCGCCGTGATCGAGGATCGTCTCAGCGGCCAGCTGCTGCGCCTACCGCCGCCGGGCGGCAGCAGTGTCGAGGCCCTCAGCCTGGCCCCCGATGGCCAGGCCCTGGCCTTACAACTGGTTCAGGGGGGACAGCAACGGGTTCTGGTGTTTGACCTGTCGGGTCTGCTGGAGCCCGATCGCCCCGGCGCTCAGCGCGTCAGCAACCCAGGGCCATGAACCACAGGGCCGGCCTGCTGACGGGAGCGATCCTGTTGAGCCTGCTGAGCGGTTGCAGCGGCGGCATGCCTGTACCTCTGCAGGGGGTCAACCGCCAGCTCGAAGCATCAGGCGGCCATCGCGGCCCAGCTCTCGGGCAGCGCTGGCTGGCAGTGATCCAGCAACGGGGCAGCCGCGAGCAGGTGGTGCTGATCGATCTGCAACGCCAGCTGCCGGTACCGCTGCCGGGCCTAAACCGACCCGACGCCCTGCCGATCAGCGTCAGCATTGATGCCCGCGGCGAGCGCATCGCCCTGGTGCGCCAGTTGGAGGGACGCAGCGAACTCGTGCTGTATCGGCGGCCCTTGCAAAGCCTGCAGCTGCTACCCATGACCGCTGGTGCGATCCCCACGGCCGTGAATCTGCAGGCCGATGGCCGTCAGCTGGCTGTCCAGGTGAGCCGGGACGGCCGCTGGCAGATCGATCTGATCACCCTGCCCTGAGCGGAGTCAAGGCACCAGACCGGCCCAGTGCAGGAAGGTGTCGCGGCTGATGAACTCCACCAGCAGAACGGCCACAAACCCGACCATGGCGAAGCGACCGTTGACCCGTTCAGCGTAGGCACTCCAGCCGAAGGCAGGCTGATCGCCGGTGGTGGCGCTGGTGGTCGGGGTGGCAGGCATTGATTCATCCATGGCGTGTTAGGTCATAGCCGGCCGCCGGCAACAGCCGCCAGGCTCCGGTTCCGTCGAGTTCCAGCACAGTGTCGTGGAACACAGTGAGCGTGGGACGGTGCCCCACGCTCACGTAAGCGATGTCGCGCTGCTGAAGCAGGCTGTAGAGGTGGGTTTCCGTGGCCACATCAAGGGCGCTGGTGGCCTCATCGAGCACCACGAAGCAAGGGCTGTTGAGCAGCAGACGGGCAAAGGCCAGACGCTGCTGCTCTCCTAGCGACAACAAGCGGGGCCAGTCCTGCTTGATCTCCAGATCGGGATAGCGGTTGACCAGATCGCTCAAGCGGACCTGCTCCAGCACATGGCGCAGCTGGTCATCACTGAAGCGCTCGGGTGTCTGGGGGTAACAGAGCTGCTCCCTGAGGCTGCCCAGCAGCATGTAGGGCTTCTGGGGAATGAACAGCAGATCTCCAACCGGGGGGCGCTCCACCTGGCCCCTGGAAGGAGGCCAGAGGCCGCTCACCAACCGCAGAAACGAAGTTTTGCCGCATCCTGAGGGACCCACCACCAGGAGCCGCTGCTGCCGGTCGATCTCCAGGCTCAAATCACGGATCAGGGCACGATCTGAGCGGGGTGGAACGAGATCCACATGACTGACCAGAATCGATCCGTGACGCTCGGCAGCGGGGGACAACGTCGCTGAAGCTGCAGTCGAGACCTGCTCGTCAACTGAAGCCAAACGGCTGAGGGATTCAACCTTGCCCTGGAAGCCCTCAAGACGGCTAATCGATGCTGAAAACGCTGCCAGGCGGTCAATGTTGTTCACGATATAACTGACCGAGAACAACACCTGTGAAAAGGCGATACTGGCCTGACCAAAGACACCGAAATCAACCTCTTTGGCAAAGTAGATCGGTGCGATCACCAACCACGGCAGGAAACGGGAAAAATAATCATAAGAACGCTGGATCACACTGATCAGCGCCTCCCAGATGATCAGCTTGTCGTAATTCCGGATCGCCCCCATCAGACGCCGCGAGGCCTCCTTGGACTCCTGCTGCTCGCCCCTGTAAAAGGCGATTGATTCAGCATTGTCACGGATATGCACCAGGCCGTAACGAAAATCAGCCTCGAGCTTGAGCTGCTGATAGTTCAGCGACACAAGTTTGCGGCTGGCAAAGACCACCAAGGCCGTGCCGCCAACCGAATAAGCAAGCAACAACAAAGCGAGATTATCATTGATACCCCACAACACAATGATGAAACTAAAAAAGGTCAGCAACGCTGACAGAATCTCAACAGATACGCTCAGACTGGTGCCAGTGAAGCTCGCCGCGTCCTGAGAAATGCGCTGATCTGGGTTATCGATCTCCTCGACAGCCTCGTCGTTAGGGTTCAGGTTGTAATAAACCCGATTCTGCATATAACGGTTCAACAGGCGATCGCTGAGCCATTCGCGCCACAACAGACCAAGCTTGGGAATCAGATAACTCTGCAGCGCCCTGATCGGCAAAGCCAGAACCAGGCAGAAGGCATAAATCGCAACGGTTTTCCAAAAACCATCGCGGTCATAGGCGACGAGAGTGTTGTCAACATTTCTAGCCACGAAACTGATGCCGACATTGATGCCATTGATGACCAAAATCAACAGCGTGATCAATCCCATCAGCACCCAGGGCACCCAGCGCCCCTGGCGCAGGCGTGTGCGGAAGACCATGAAGCAGGCCAGGCCAGCAGCCAGGAGCAGCATGAGCACCACACCGATCGGCCCTTGCCAGACCATCGTCAGCTGCTGGGGCACTCCCGGCAGAAAGCGATCCCGCAGCTCGGGCACGAGAGCACCGGCTAGGGCCACCGCTCCGGTGAGCAGAAGCAGCGTGGAGCCCACCACCACCGCCAGCAGGGCGATCACCAGCAGCAGGAACTGCCAGCCGCTGGTCACCCCATCTTCAAGGGGCAGGAAATAGGGCTGCGCCAGCCTCTGCAGCTTGCCGAGCTGCTGCCGAAGAGCCAGAAGAGGATTCATGGGCACCTGTGGATCGGCCCATTGTGACGGTCGGACGCCGCCCTCAGCCGGGAGGCCAGGCCAGTGGTCTGCCGCCGATCACATGCACATGAAGGTGAAAGACCGTCTGCCCTGCCTCGGCACCGCTATTGATCACCGTGCGCCAACTGCTCAAACCTTCTTGCCGGGCGACCTTGCTCGCCACGAGCAAGAGGTGGCCCAGCAGGGCCTGATGCTCGCTGGAGGCATCCGCCAGCTGAGCAATCGGTTCACGCGGAATCACCAGCACATGCACCGGTGCCTGGGGCTGGACATCGCGAAACGCGATGCAGAGCTCATCGCCATAGATCTGATCACAGGGGATCTCGCCCCGCAGGATCTTGCCGAAAACGGTGTCGCCGTCTGGGGCCATGGCCTTTGCGTGGTACGGGGGTGGCACTGAACTGTCAGTGACCTCGGAGCCAATGCTGGCACGCTGCAGCACCGCCACCTTGCAGGGGTTGGAAGCCATGCCGGTGGAAGTCGAAGTGGATCTGGGCCCCGGTCTGCCCGCTCTGCAGATGGTGGGACTGGCCGACACGGCCATTCATGAATCACGCGAGCGGCTGCGCTCAGCTCTGCGCAACAGCGGCCTCAAGGTGCCACTGAACCGCATCGTGGTGAGTCTGGCTCCGGCGGACCTGCGCAAGGAGGGACCTGGCTTTGACCTACCGATTGCCCTGGCCCTGTTGGTGGCCAGCGGCCAACTCCAGCCACAGGCGCTGGATGGGTTGTGGTGCGCGGCCGAGCTGGGCCTGGAAGGGCAATTGCGCCCCATTCGGGGCGTGCTGGCTCTGGCCATTGCCGCTCGCGCGGCCGGCGCCAAAGCCCTGGTGGTTGCGGCCGCCAACCAGGACGAAGCCGCACTGGTGCAGGGCCTCAACGTTTGGGCGGCAAGCAGCCTCAGCGCCGTTCTGACCCTGCTGGACCCAGCCTTGACGCAGGCAAGCCTCGCTGTCGCCGCCACCCAAACCCGCCAAGCGCGAGGCCAGCAGCCCAGCAAACCCGACCGACCAGGGCCTGATTTGGCTGATGTCCAGGGTCAGGAGCATGGACGCAGGGCCCTCGAAATCGCCGCGGCCGGGTCCCATCACCTGCTGCTGGTGGGGCCACCAGGCAGCGGCAAAACCATGCTGGCGCAGCGGCTCCCCGGCCTGCTGCCTTGCCTTTCAGAGCAGGAGGCGCTGGACATCACGCGCATTCATTCGGTGGCCGGCCTGTTGCCAGCTTCAGGCGGACTGCTCCGTACCCGTCCGCTGCGTAGCCCCCACCACAGCTGCTCACTGGCGGCCCTGATCGGCGGTGGGGCCAACCCGCGGCCTGGAGAACTGAGCCTGGCCCACCATGGCGTGCTGTTTCTGGATGAACTGGCTGAATTTCCTCGCGAGATTCTTGACCAGCTCAGACAACCGCTGGAATCCGGCGAGATCTGGATCCATCGCTCACGTCTGCAGACCTGCTTCCCTTGCCAGCTGACGCTGGTGGCGGCCACGAACCCTTGTCCCTGTGGCTGGTATGGCCACCCCGAGCGTGCCTGTCGCTGCCCGGAATCAAGCCGAAGGCGTTATTGGTCGCGCATTTCAGGCCCGCTGTTGGATCGACTCGATCTGCAGGTGGTCATGCATCCGGTCAAACCGGAGCAACTCAAACGCAACTACAGAAGTGAAAAGGGCCCGGCTGCGGGGCCGCGCAACCAAGACAGCATCAAGCCAAACCCGAGGGAGGCCATGCTGAGCAGCGCAGCAATCGCCAAACGGGTTGCTGCCGCACGTGAACGGATGGCGCACCGTTATGGCGAGCGCATCAGCAACGGGAGCGCTGAACATTCAAAATTTCGAGCTTCACTGCAGATCAGCGAAGCTGCCCTGAATCTCTGGGAAGGAACGCTGAGACAGCGGAATCTGAGCGGGCGCGGTGCCGAACGGGTGATGCGGATCGCCCAGACAATCAGTGACCTAAGCGATCACTCCCTGATCGACACAGAAGCGATGGCCGAAGCACTCAGCTACCGCTCCTACGACAGGCCGCCGAACTGAAGAATCAGCGGCGACGGCGACGCTGCTGAGCCTTGCGCTTGTACTTCTCGGTCGGGGTTTCGTGATGACGCAGCCGCTTGAGGTCAGCAAAAATTCCGGCTTTCGAGACCTGGCGCTTGAAACGACGCAACGCCGATTCAATACCCTCGTTTTCGCCCACCGTGACCTGGGTCATGCAGCTGGAAACCGGACAAACAGAAGCGACATCGTAGCAAGGGGGCGATGAGGGGGGATCGCTACACCCACGAGCTCCCTCGCTGCATCAGGCCTATGGGGCTCAAGCTCCACCGGCTGATGGCGGCTTGACCGAGGCTGGCTTGGGTGAGGGCTGGGCGACCTGAGCTCCCGGGAGGGCGGTCTGGCTCCTCAGGGCTGGTGGCGGAGGCGGGGCAGACGATGGCACCACTGCCGCTTGCGACGACTTCACAGCAGACGTGGCTCCAGTGGCTGCGGGCGCTGTCTTGGCAGGCGGCGTTGCGGGTACCGCTGCCGCAGGAGCAGGAGCCGCCTGGGCTGGAGGGGTTGTTGCTGCTGGCGTCGTGCCGGGAGGAGTGGCGACTGGAGACGCAGTCGCCGCAACGGCCTCACTGGGCCAGCTGTCGCGATACAAATAGACATGTCCCAGGGCTCGACCGCCATAGGCGCGCCGCATCAGACGCCAGCCGGGCTCAAATTTGAACTGCAGAAAATCGACCGGACCTGCGGTCCCGTAGGTCCGAGCCACAAGCAGTTCCGGCTTGCCAGGGCCAGCGGTGGCAAACAACAGATTGTCGTCTGCCGATTTTCTGACCACCAGTCGATAGGTCTTGAACAGATCTTCGCCACCGACACGGGTCGAGTAACCCACCGAATCGATGTAACGCGAACAGATTCCGGTGAAATCAAATGTGCCCAGCAAGGGATTGACCCGGGCAGGGGTACCGTTGTCGGTCTGAAAGCAGGGCCGCTTCTTGGCGTTCACCTGCTCATAGATCTGTAGCTGAGCTTTCTGACCGCTGGTGCCGATCGGAGCTGCGACGACAATGAAGGCGTCCTGGTTGAGCTCGAGAGCCTGAAACAACTGATCAGCCTGCGCCGGCGTGCTGTCACCTGCCAGCATCGATGCACACACCGCAATGGCTGAGCCCGCTGCGGGCAGCGCGAATCGCAGAAATGAGCGACGCATGGATGAGCGGCGAGCATTGCGCCAATCGTATGGGGGGTGCACAGAAACAGCCATTGACTCAGACAGGTTTGTTGATGCGTATGGCCAGCAATAGTGTCAGCACTGACCCGGGCAAGCTGAGGCCAAGAATCAAACGGGTGAGCGAAACACCAAGATCGGGATCGCCGTAAGCCAGCTCAAAAACGGAGCCGGTTGCAGCGATTCCAAGCACGCAGGCCAAGGCGAGCATCAGGCCCGCTAACGGTTTCATCGGCATGGCGTGGTCAGCTCAGCGAATCGCGTGAACATCAGCTCGGCTGAACCCTTTCTCAGCCAGGCCCTCATTGAGGCTCAGTTCATCGGTGACCCGATCAACAAACAGCACACCGTTGAGATGGTCCATTTCGTGCTGGATGCAGCGAGACAGCAACCCATCAGCCTTGATGCGCTGCGGACGGCCCAGCTCATCACGGAAGGTCACCTCCACAACCGAAGGACGCACCACGTTGAGATACACCCCAGGAATGCTGAGACAGCCCTCCTCATAGGTCTCGATTGCCGATCCGAAAGAGCGGATTTCGGGGTTGATCAGGACCATCGGCGGAGTTGCTGCGTTCTCGGGATCCAGATCGATCACCAGCAACTGCTTCTGGATCCCTACCTGAGGGGCAGCCAGGCCGATACCGCTGGAGCTGTACATGCTGCGCAGCATGTCTCGAGCCAGATCACGCACCGACTCGTCAACTTTGCTGATGCGCTTGGCGCTCTGGCGCAGCTCCTGGTTGCCGAGGGTGCGAATCGTCAGCGGCGGCTGCTCGAGCGCCACCTTCGGCACGTGCACGGTGCGATTGTTCTGCTCGGCGTTGCGAGCCATCTGGGCGAAGCTGCGCGCCAACGGTTCCCCGCCATACGTTGATGGGATTCTAAGGCGGCTTGTTGGGGCGGTTGATGCACAGCGTTCGGGGCATGACGCCCCTCAATGCCGCGACAGTGGTGGGCTCAACACCGGCCCTCAAGGAGCCGCGCCTGGCGGGTCAACAGCTCGTCTGGCTGGAACAGCGCCCTCAGGAACGGGGCCGCACCACATTGCAGTGGCGCCCAGCCGGTGAGCCCCAGGCGCCCGCGGTCGAGCTCACTCCCCCACCCTGGAACCTGCGCAGCCGCATTCATGAGTACGGCGGCGGGGCGTTCACGATCGCCGGCGAGCACGTGGTGTTGGTCGACGACGGAGATCGCTGCCTCTGGCATCTCGACCTCAAGGCCATCCAGGCTGGCGCGCCTCCGGAACGGCATTTCAGGCGGCTGACGCCCCCAGCAGATCCCACGGTCAAACGGGCCTTTGCGGATGGCCTGATCGACCTGCCGCGCCAACGTTGGCTGGGAGTCATGGAAGCGGGCGGCCGCGACCAGCTGGTCGCGGTGCCCCTCGGCGGCGGCGAGCCGGCACTGCTGCACCAGGCGGCCGACTTTTGCGGCTATGCGGTACTGAGTCCCAGTGGCCGTCAATTGGCATGGATCGAGTGGCAGCAGCCCGCGATGCCCTGGGAGCAAAGCAGCCTCTGGCTGGCCGACGTGGCCGCTGACGGCAGCCTGATGGACCCACAAGCGATCGCCGGCTTTGCCGCGGGCAGCCCTGGTGAATCGTTATTTCAACCGTTGTGGATCGAGCCGGCCGGCGACCCCGAGACCCTGGTGGTTGCCAGCGACCGCAGCGGCTTCTGGAACCTGCAGGCCCGCACTGCCGAGGGCGGCTGGCAGCCCCTGCTGAGCCAGCAAGCCGAATTTGCGATGCCGCAGTGGGTCTATGGCATGCGCACCGCCGCCTGGGACGGCGAACGGCTGCTGGCGCTGTGCTGCCGGCAGGGAGCCTGGGAGCTGGGCGAGGTGCCGATCGCGGGCGGCGACTGGCGGCCCATCCCGCTGCCGTTCAACGACCTGGCCTATCTGGATGCCTCGGCTGGCCAGGTGGTGGCCGTGGCCAGCGGCCCCAGCTGGGGCCCCGGCCTGCTGCAACTGGACCTGGCCACCCGCAGCTGGAGCCACACCCCCGCCAGCCCCGAGCCCTGCCCACTGAGCCCCGAGCAGATCAGCCAGCCGCAGGAGTGCTGGTTTGAGGGCCATGGCGGCCAACCCACCCACGCCTGGTACTACCCCCCCTGCGGCGGGGCCCACGCTGACGCACCACTGCTGGTCAAGAGCCACAGCGGCCCCACCGCCATGGCCCGCACAGGCCTGAGCCTGGCGATTCAGTACTGGACCAGCCGCGGCTGGGGCGTCGTCGATGTCAACTACGGCGGCTCGACCGGCTTTGGCCGGGCCTACCGCCAGCGTCTGGACGGCCACTGGGGCGTCGTTGATGTGGCCGACTGCGCTGCCGCCGCGCGCGCCCTGGTGGCAGAGGGCAAGGCCCACCCCGAACGCATCGCCATCGAAGGGGGCAGCGCCGGCGGCTTCACCACCCTGGCGGCCCTGTGCTTCACCGACGTGTTCAGGGCAGGGGCCAGCCGCTACGGGGTCGGTGATCTGGCGGCCCTGGCGCGCGAGACCCACCGGTTTGAGGCGGGTTATCTGGAGAGCCTGGTGGGTCCCTGGCCCGTAGCGCAAGACACCTACGAGGCCCGCTCGCCGCTGCAGCATGCGGACCGCATCCGCTGCCCGGTGATCTTTTTTCAAGGTCTCGATGATCTGGTGGTGCCACCGGAGCAAACCGATCGCATGGCCGCGGCCCTGGAGGCGAACGGCATCCCGGTTGAAGTGCATCGCTTTGCAGGCGAGGGGCACGGCTTTCGCAACAGCGCCACCCAGATCACGGTGCTCGAGGCGACCGAGGCCTTCTTTCGCCGCCACCTGCAGCTGCCATGACTCTGCTGCTGGCGCTGGCACTGCTGGTAGGCCTGCTGCTGGTGGGCAGCGTGATCGGACGCGCGCTCGGGGTGCACCAATGGGGCATTCCCGAGGCCCTACTGGCCGGCACTCTTGGCTTGCTGGTGGCGCCGGGCGGGGGTCTGATCGCCCTGATTCCGCCGGGGGTGATCGCCATCTGGGAGCAGCTGCCGCTGA
>CAYFMB010000001.1:0-35956 GCA_964344095.1 uncultured Klebsiella sp. | reverse complement strand
GCCTGCTCAACAACCTCGAGAATTTCTTGAATCAGGGTGCGATCCACGGCAGTGCAGGTAAGAGAGGAAGCGCTTCAGAGAGCCATTGCAGCGCGCCGTTGCACGGCATCCCAATGCTGAAGCGCCGCAACTGTATCAGTCTCGATTCGCCGCCCGACCCGGTGCGATGCCCTACGGCGGGGGGCTTCAGGGCCTTTTCTTACAATCACGTGTCCCAAGCCTGAGACAGCTCCATGAGCACCAAGCCCCTGGTCGTATCCCCCTCGATCCTGTCAGCCGATTTTTCGCGGCTCGGGGACGACGTGCGCGCCGTCGACCAGGCCGGTGCTGATTGGATCCACGTGGATGTGATGGATGGCCGTTTCGTGCCGAACATCACGATCGGACCCCTGATCGTCGAGGCGCTGCGCCCGGTGACATCCAAGCCCTTGGACGTTCACCTGATGATCGTCGAGCCCGAGAAATACGTTCCTGAGTTTGCCAAGGCCGGCGCTGACATCATTTCGGTGCAGGTCGAAGCCTGTCCTCATTTGCACCGCAACCTGGCTCAGATCAAGGATCTCGGCAAGATGGCTGGCGCTGTGCTCAACCCCAGCACCCCGATCGACACCCTGGAGTACTGCCTGGAGCTCTGCGACCTGGTGCTGATCATGAGCGTGAACCCCGGCTTCGGCGGCCAGAGCTTCATCGAAAGCCAGGTGCAGAAAATCCGCGATCTGCGCCGCATGTGTGACGAGAAAGGCCTCGACCCCTGGATCGAGGTCGACGGCGGCATTAAGGCCGAGAATGCCTGGAAGGTGATCGACGCCGGCGCCAACGCCATCGTGTCCGGTTCGGGCGTGTTCAACCAGCCCAGTTATGCCGATGCCATCGAGGGCATCCGCAACAGCCGTCGTCCTGTGGCCGCCGCCGCCTGATCCAGGGCCGTCCTTCGCGGCATCACTTGAACTGGGGGCTGGTCACAGCCCCCTTTTTTTGGCTTCAGGAGCAGGGCTTGGCCAACTCCTGCCCCAGCGCAACAACGCAACCAGAGCGGCTGCGTTCAGCTGTCAAAGAACCAGCCGTAGCTGTGCAGCCCAATGCCCAGCAAGTTCACCCCGATGTAGCAGACCGCGATCACCACCAAGCCGGCCGAAGCCACCAGTGCAGGCTTGCGCCCCTGCCACCCGCGAATCAGGCGTGTGTGCAGATAGGCGGCGTAAACGAGCCAGGTGATCAGGGCCCAGGTTTCCTTAGGGTCCCAGCTCCACCAGCTGCCCCAGGCCTCATTGGCCCAAACAGCACCGCTCACCAGACCGACCGATAGCAGCAAAAAGCCAACAGTGATGGTGCGGTAACTGAGACTGTCGAGTTGCTCGGCGGTGCTGATGTTCACGCTTGCTAGCTGTAATCGGGGGCCATCGACAGCCATCGACGACTGGCGGTAGGCCCCGCTGCCGATCGAGCTACTGCGCAGCTCGAGAGTCTGAGCGCGATCGGTGAACAACACCGCCACCGATAGCAGCGATCCCACCAGCAGGGCTGCGTAGCTGAGCATGATCACGCTGACATGCATGATCAACCAGCTCGAGCGCAAGGCGGGCACCAGTGGCGAGGCTTCCTGCAGGCGATCAGGCAGGGCGAAGCTGGCAAATGCAACGCAGCCAAGAGCCATCGGCGAGCAGGCGGCGCTGACCAGTGGCGAAGGCCAGCTGCGTTCGACCAGGAGTTGGGCCAGGCTGCAGCCCCAGGCCAGAAAACAGAGCGATTCGTAAAGGTTGCTGATGGGGAAATGCCCTGACTGCCACCAACGCAGCACCAGTTGGGCGGTTAGGGCCAGATTGGCGACGCCGACCAGAACCGTCACAACCGTGCTGCGCTGCCCACCGCTGAGACTCCAGAACGCCAGCGGCAGAGCCAGGAGCAGCAGGGCAAAGGCGGCAAGGCCGAGGCTGAAGACGGGATCCATCGTGTTGAACAAGTGGCAGCAGTTTGGCGTGTCTTAAGGGGTTAGCGGCTGGCCTGTCGCAACAACCAGCCACCTGCACCCAGGCCGATCACCACGGGCATCCACGCCGAGACAACCGGCCAGAGGGTGCCCTTCACACCGAGTGAGCTGAAGATGAACGACATCAAGTAGTAGCCGAAGATCAGCAGCACACTGATGCCGAAGCCCTGACTGCGGCTTGTGCGTGAGTTGGGCCTGACACCCAGGCTGCTGCCCAGCAGCCCAAACACCAGACAGATGGCCGGGAAAGCAAATTTCTCCTGAATGCGAACGCGCAGCCTGCGAGCCTCTTTGATGTTGTTGGCTTCAGCGAGGAGACGTTCAGCCCGGCGCGCCTGGGCCACGGTCATCTGGTTGGCATCGGTGGGCAGTGTGGCGACATCCTCAGGGCCCCGGCCCAGCGGGTACAGGTAACGATCAAACTCGGCCGATGTGGTTTGCCCCCCAGACTCGTCAACGCTGACGAGCCGTCCATCGCGAAACTCCCACATCCCCGCTTGGGGATTCCAGATCCCTGTGCGCGCCATCAGCATTTGACGCTGTCCCACCCGCGAAAAATCGATCACGGTGACGTCCTTCATCTGTCCATTTTCAAAGCGGCGCGCATAGAAGAGCTGGGCCAAACCCTTGCCGATTTGACCATCGGGTTGGGACAGATCGCCAAATCGCGAATACAGCGTGTCATCGGCGGTTTCGGTGGCTATCGCCTGACCGAGAGCGCGGTTCAGAGTGTTGGCGGCGGCAATGTTGGCCCTTGGCACGATCACGTCGTTGAACATGAACGTGATCAGACTCATCAGCAGTGCCAGGGCGAGAGCCGGCACGACCATGCGACGCGTGCTAACCCCGACGCTGCGTAGTGCAGTGAGTTCGCTGTTGCCCGAGAGGCGGCTATAAGCCAATAACGTGGCCATCAGTGTGGCCATCGGAAAGGCAAGCACCATGAAGGCGGGCAGGTTCATCAACAACACCTGCACGGCCGCCCAGAGCGGTAGGCCAGATTCGGCAACGCGCCGTACCAGTTCAAACACCACCCCGACCGACAGCGAAACGGCTGTGAAGGCCGCAATGCCGAACAGCAGTGGGCCAACAAGTTCACCCAAGAGCCACCGGTCAAGCAAGGGCAGGCGACGCCACAGGCGTGGCATCCATCGGATCGGAGTCGCCATCACAGCTGAAATCCCTCGCCGAGGTAGTGACGTCTGACCATTGGATCGGAGCCCATCTGAGCTGCAGTGCCCGATGCCAGGATGCGGCCATCGGTGAGGATGTAAGCCCTGTCGGTGATCGCCAGGGTCTCGCGCACGTTGTGATCAGTGATCAGCACACCCATGCCGCGATCGCGCAACTTGGCCACCAGGTCCTGAAGATCGGCCACGGCCATGGGATCGACGCCGGCAAAGGGTTCATCCAGAAGCAGGTAACGGGGACCGCTATCACCCACCGCCAGAGCGCGAGCCACTTCGCAGCGGCGGCGTTCACCGCCTGAAAGTTGATAACCACGGCGTTGCAAAAATGGTTCTAGGTGAAACTCCTGCACCAGTTCGTCGAGGCGCTGCCGTTGATGTTGCTTTGGGGTGCCGCTGACCTCGAGAGCCAGGGCCAAGTTGTCGCGCACCGAAAGCTGACGAAACACACTCGGCTCCTGCGGCAGGTAGCCAATCCCCATGCGGGCCCGCTGCGGCATCGACAACTGCTCAACCGCTACGCCGTCGACGTTGATGCTGCCCGTATCGGGTTGCAGCAGACCGGTGATCAGATGAAACGTGGTGGTTTTGCCAGCGCCATTGGGACCAAGCAAACCGACCACCTCAGCAGGCCGCAGTTCAAGCTCGACTGCGCACACCAGCGGACGTCCATCGATGCTGAGGGACGCCTGATCAACGACAAGACTCATGGTTGTGCGCTGAGTCGCAGCGTGCTGACGACCTGCTGGCCAAGAATGGGTTCGGCAATGACGCGTTGGCTGTTGAGCAGAACCGTGACGCGTTCAGCGCGCAGCGCATTGCCATCGGGTTGGATCACGTCGACATCACCGCTGAGCACGATGCGCGACTCCCTCGAGAAGTACTGCGCTTGACGCGCTGTGGCAACGACGCGTTGGTCGGGGTAAACGATCCGCACGTTTCCGCTGGCCGTGATCACGCCTGTGCGGTTGTCAGCCTGCTGACGATCGGACTCGATGGACACCATGCCCGCTGTGGTCAAGGCCGCTGCAGGAGTGACGCTCTGTGGAGCCGCTGTTGCAGGCGAAACCTGTGGAACCGGTGCTGTCTGGGCCAGGACAACGGGAGCCCAGAGCATCAGGCATGGGCACCAGGCCAGAAAATGCCGCACCCGTGTCTCCAATCTGAGGCGTTGCATGGGGGCAATCTACAGATGGCTGATCAGCTCAGGCCCAGGCGGGCGGTCGCAGTTGAAATGCCGGCAACGAGGGTTCCGTGATCCCGGCTTCTGGGCGGTTACACCCATTTGCAGGCTCAAGCGCCTGGAGATGGTTGAGGTGCTCAGCAGCGACTGTGCGCAGAGCCTTGATGTCGAGGCCCAGGGCGATGGGATCGGCCTGGCGCAAGCGGCCCAAACCCTCACCAAGCAGCACTGTTGCCCCGCGAAGATTGCCTCGTTCACGGTGCAACTGGGCCACAGCGATTTGAAGAATTCCCTGGAGCACCACGCGCATGGGACCAGCTGTCTCATGCCAAAGCGCTTCAAACCCGTCATGACAGGCGTACCACTCGGCAGCGTTGAACTGAGCGATGGCCTCGCCAAGGCGGGGATCGGCCATCAGCGCCTGCTCCTCCTGGCAGAAGCCATCGCTCATGTCGCTGGGGTTGACGTTCAGCGCCGTGCTGGCTTTTTAGCCGGCAACTTGCGCAAGCGAATCGAATCGGGCGTCACTTCGAGCATTTCATCGGGACCGATGTACTCCAAAGCCCGTTCGAGCGTCATCTGCATCGGCGCTTGCAGGGTATCGAGTTCATCGGCACCAGCTGAGCGCATGTTGGTCAACTGTTTGGCCTTGCAGACGTTGATCTCCAGGTCCTGCTGTCGGTTGTGTTCACCAACGATCATGCCCTTGTAGACCTTGGTGCCAGGGCTGATGAAGAACTGACCGCGGTCCTCGGCATTCTTCAAGGCATAGAAGGTTGCCGTGCCTTCTTCGAAAGCAATCAGCACGCCATTGCGGCGAGCATCGAACTCGCCCTGCATCGGGCGGTAGTCCAGGAACGAATGGCTCATGATCCCTTCACCGCGGGTCGCGCGGATGAATTCGCCGCGGAAGCCGATCAGTCCGCGCGACGGAACCACAAACTCAAGCTGGGTTCGACCGTCATTGCTGGTTTCCATGTTCTGCATTTCTCCTTTGCGCACACCGAGCTTCTCGATGCAGGCACCCACCGATGCTTCAGGAACGTCCATGACCAGGGTCTCGAACGGCTCGTGTGGTGTGCCATCAATGGTGCGGAAGATCACCTGTGGCTGACTGACCTGAAACTCGTAGCCCTCGCGGCGCATCGTTTCGATCAAGATGCCCAGGTGCAGTTCACCACGGCCGCTGACCGCGAAGCGATCGGGAGAATCGGTGTCCTCGACGCGCAGGGCAACGTTGGTGAGCAGTTCGCGTTGCAGGCGATCGCGCACCTGACGGCTGGTGACGAACTTGCCTTCCTTTCCTGCAAACGGTGAATCGTTAACCACAAAGGTCATTTGCAAGGTTGGTTCGTCAACCTTGATCAGTGGCAGTGCTTCAGGGTTGTCGGGACAAGCGATCGTCTCGCCGATGTTGACCTCGTCAAAACCTGCCACAGCGACGAGGTCACCCGCACTGGCCTGCTCGATCTCAACGCGCTGCAAGCCTTGGAAGCCCAGCAACTTGCTAATACGACCACGCTTGATCGAACCGTCATCGCGAATCAACGCTGCACTTTGACCTGCTTTGATCACGCCGTTGTGAATGCGGCCAATCATGATGCGGCCCAGAAAATCGCTGTAGTCGAGCGTTGTGACCTGCAACTGCAACGGTTTGGCGGGATCGCCGACCGGCGGTGGAACATGGCGCAGAATCGCATCGAACAGCGGCTTCATCGAGTCGCTATCGGTTTTCATGTCTGGCTTGGCGTAGCCGCCCATGCCGCTGCCAAACAGATAGGGGAAGTCGCACTGATCGTCGTCAGCCCCGAGTTCGAGAAACAGGTCGAGCACTTTGTCAACCGCAATCTCGGGATCGACACGGGCACGATCGATCTTGTTGACAAATACGATTGGCCGCAGCCCTTTCTCAAGCGCTTTTTTCAGGACGAAGCGCGTCTGAGGCATCGGCCCTTCATTGGCATCGACAATCAGCAGTGCACCATCGACCATTCCGAGGACACGCTCGACTTCACCGCCGAAGTCAGCGTGTCCAGGAGTATCAACAATATTAATACGAATTCCGTTGTAATCGACAGCCGTATTTTTGGACAGAATTGTGATGCCGCGTTCGCGCTCGAGGTCGTTGGAGTCAAGCACGCAGGTGGGAACAGCCTCACCATCACGAAAGATGCCCGACTGACTTAACAACGCATCAACAAGCGTTGTCTTGCCGTGATCAACGTGAGCAATGATCGCAATATTGCGGATGGCTGCTGTTTTCTGTTCCTCACCCATAGGGGCTATTCCTGACGCGATTGAGTCCAAGAAGAGACTCTATCGCAGTGCCTGCTGCCACTTGAGCCGGGGCAGCCTTTCAGCAGCAGCTCAGCGGACCAGCTGTTGCGCTGGCTCAAACACGCGTAGGGCCTGGGCCGACCCCTCAAAGCGCCAGTGCCAGGGTTCGTAGCTGACGCCCTGGGCATTGCCCTGGGGAAACGACAGGACAAAGTGATAGTGAGCTGCATGGCGCTGCAACCAGGCAAAGGCCGGGGTCTGGTCAAAGCTGACGGAGAGGTTGGTTCCAGGGGCGTTGCCATCGCCCATGTCGAGGGCATAGCCGGTGCTGTGTTCGGAATAACCGGGCGGTGCACTGACCCGGGCACGTTCCCGCGCGTTCTGGTTGCGCTCCGATTTGACGTCAAAAAAGAGGTGTTGCTGCGTTGCAATCGAGCGGAAGGCGCTCAGCACCACGAGATCAATCCCATCGGCCCGGGCCGCCGCTTGCATGTCCAGCAGTGCCGAGGCCGCATCGCGTTGCAGCTGTTGCCCGGGTGCGATGGTCACGAGCTGGTCAGCCGCCACCTCGCGATAGGGGAAATGGCCCAGCAGTCGTCCATCGCGATCAGGACGTGCGCTGCGCTGTTGCCAGTCGGGGGTCACCGCCGGTCGTTGCAGCAGTCCAGCGATCACCAGAACCACCGTGATCGCCGAGCCCAACAGAACAAGACCGATCCGGCGCTCCCAACGGGGCTTGCGCATGGGCACCACCGTGCGCTTGGCCAGTGGAATGTCATCAACAGCCGAAGGCCGTGCTGCGGCAGAGCGGGGGCTGGGTAGAGCCAGAACCAGGCACGGTGATGTGATGACAATCCTAGGCTGGGCCTTGATACTTGCCCCCAACGCGCCTCTCGGCAGTGTTAGCGTCTTCGCTCTCAACCCCAATGGCGGAGCGGTTTTCCGATGTTGCGTGTGGCAGTTGTGGGTGGCGGCCCCAGTGGTTCCTGTGCGGCCGAAGTGCTGGCCAAGGCAGGCATCGAGACCTGGATTTTTGAGCGCAAGCTCGATAACGCCAAGCCCTGCGGCGGCGCCATTCCGTTGTGCATGGTCGCTGAATTCGATCTGCCCGAGTCGATCATCGACCGCAAGGTGCGCAACATGAAGATGATTTCCCCCTCCAACCGGGAGGTGGACATCAAGCTTGAGAACCAGGACGAGTACATCGGCATGTGCCGACGTGAGGTCATGGACGCGTTCCTGCGCAATCGAGCCGCCGAACTAGGGGCCCACCTGGTCAATGGCCTCGTGACCAAGATCGACACCGGCGCCAACCGTCAGGGTCCTTACACGCTGACCTACTCCGATTACAGCGGTGGCGAGGCAACCGGAGAGACCAAGACCCTCGACGTGGACGTGATCATTGGCGCTGACGGTGCCAACAGCCGGGTTGCCAAGGCCATGGATGCTGGTGATTACAACGTGGCCATCGCCTTCCAGGAAAGGATCAAGCTTCCGGCTGAGGAGATGAAGTATTACGAAAGCCTCGCCGAAATGTACGTAGGCACAGACGTCTCCCCTGACTTCTACGCCTGGGTCTTCCCCAAATACGACCATGTGG
This sequence comes from uncultured Klebsiella sp., assembly GCA_964344095.1. Taxonomy (GTDB): domain Bacteria; phylum Cyanobacteriota; class Cyanobacteriia; order PCC-6307; family Cyanobiaceae; genus RGUW01. Next base: position 27,722 of record CAYFMB010000001.1, on the reverse strand, counting down.
CTGTTGGGACCGGCACCATGCAGAACAACCAGGCTCTGATCAAGAGCCTGCAGGAGGGTATTCGCGAACGGGCCAAGAAGCGCCTTGTCAATGGTGAGGTGATCAAGGTCGAAGCCCACCCGATCCCTGAGCATCCGCGTCCCCGTCGCGTGGTGGGTCGCATGGCTCTGGTCGGTGATGCCGCTGGCTATGTCACCAAGAGTTCGGGCGAAGGCATCTACTTCGCTGCCAAAAGTGGACGCATGTGTGCCGAGGAGATCGTTGCTGCAAGCAATGGCGGCCAGCGCATCCCCAGCGAAGCCGATCTCAAAAAGTACCTCAAGAAGTGGGATCGCAAGTACGGAGCCACGTATAAGGTGCTCGAGTTACTGCAGAACATTTTTTATCGAAACGACGCGGCCCGCGAAGCCTTTGTCGAAATGTGCGACGACAAAGATGTGCAGCGTCTCACCTTTGATAGCTACCTCTACAAGCGCGTGGTGGCGATGAATCCCTGGCAGCAGCTCAAGCTGACACTGCTGACTCTGGGTTCAGTGCTGCGTGGCAATGCCCTTGCGCCCCAGGGTTACAAGCCGGTGCCGAGCGCGGTGCGTGATGAGTCAGAAGTCGACGCCATGTTGGCTGTCAGCACCATCAAGGGGGGTATCCGCGTCGGCAGTCAGAAGCCGGTTGCCAAAAACGGTTCAGTTGAGTCCAGTGCGCGCGAACCAGTCTTGTCGGTCAAGTAACGGTAACAAGATGAACACATCATCACAATTTTCCGTGTTGCTGCCCTCTGCCGTGGTCGGATCCGTCTTCTCCCTCTAGAAGGGGGTGGTTGCACGGATGCCCATGCGGTTGATTGAAGCGTTCACGTCCGGATGGAGCCGGTCCTTTGACTACAAAGGCCGCTCCAACCGAGGCGATTACTGGTGGTTTGTGCTCGCCAACCTGATCGTCTTGGTTGTGCTTGGCCTGATTGCCGCCAAGATTCAGAACATTTACAGCTTGGCCAGCATTGTGCCGGGCGTACCGTTGGCCATTCGGCGTCTTCGCGACGCCGGCAAAGGGTGGCCCTGGCTGTTCATCGCTCTCATTCCAATCATTGGAGGCATCTGGCTCATCGTGCTGTTCTGCCAGGCGTCGATCAGCGGCTGACGTTCAAGCCCGAGACTTCAGCCGTTGATTCGGCTGAAGTCGGCCAGAACGGCTGCCTGATTGCGCAGCACGCCCAGCAGATTGAGCCGATTGCGGCGAATGGCCGCATCGTCTGCCATGACCATCACACTCTGATCGCCGTCAAAGAACGCCGCCAGTGCCTGAGCACCGGCGCTCAGGCCACGGGCTAACGCGGCATAGCGATCAACCCCACTGCCCATTGCGATCGGTTCAAGCTGGCGCAGAACCGCCAGCATGTCGGTTTCACTGGGTGATTCGAACAGGGTTGCATCAACGACGGCAGCAGCTGATAGACAGCCGCCATCGAGATCGCCCTTCTCGGCCAAGCGAGCAGCCCTTGTCACAACGGCCTGCACGGCCCCGAGTTCATTGCTGCGACGTAGGGCAGCGAGTAGCTCAGCACGCTGGCGCGCATCAAAGGGATCGCCGATGACCCGATCCAGATCCACACCCTCACCGGCAACAGCCTGCACAAGGTCAGAATCGAATCCATCGTCTTCCAGCAGGCTCAACACCCGCTGACGCAGGAAGTCGCCCAACTCTGCGGCCAGTGACTCGGCGTCGACAGCGCAGTGGGGCAACAGCTGGGCCCAATGACCCGTGCCACGGCTCAGCCAGTGCCGCAGATCAAGACGCCAGCCCCGATCCCAGAGGATTTGCAGGATCCCATTGCCGGCCCGGCGCAGGGCGTAGGGGTCCGAAGAGCCGCTGGGACGCTCGCCCTTGGCATAGATGCTGAGCAGGAGCTCCAGACGCTCTGCAAGAGCGACCACAGCACCAGCAGCCGACTGGGGCAGGTCGTCGCCGGCCCCCCGTGGCAGGTAGTGCTCAAGGACCGCAAGGGCCACTGCGCGCGGTTCGCCCTCAGCCAGCAGATACTTGCCGCCCATGACTCCCTGCAGTTCAGGAAATTCACCGACCATCTGGCTGACCAGATCGTGCTTGCACAGATGCGCAGCCCGGCGGGCGTGATCGGCTGTGTCGTCAGGCAGGTTCAGGGCCTCAAGCAACACATCGGTGCACCACTCCAAGCGCTCAACACGGTCGCGTACAGAGCCCAAGCCCTCGGCGAAGGTCACCCGGGCCAACTGATCGCGGCGATCGATGCTGGCCACAGATCGATCGGCCTGCACAAAGAATTCGGCATCGGCCAGGCGAGCCTTCAGCACCCGTTCGTTGCCGCGGCGCACGGTGGCAGTGGCTTCGGGCAAGCCGTTGCCGATGCAGAGAAAGCGCGGCATGAGGGCACCGCGGGCATCCAGAGCCAATGGGTCGCTGCTACCCCCTTGGGCGTAGAGCGGCACGTAGCGCTGGTGGGCGCGCATCACCGTGCTGAGCACTTCTGCGGGCAGGGCCAGGTAGCGCTCCTCAATGCTGCCTTCGATCAGCTGTGGCGATTCGACCAGATCAATCAGCTCATCGAACAGGTCATCGGGAAGATCGGGTCGCGCCTGTAGCGCGGCAGCGGCCTGGTCGATGCCCTGTCTGATGAAACTGGCGCGTGAGTCGCGCTCCACCAAAACCCCGGCCTGCTGGAGACTGTCGGCATAGGTCTCGGCTGAACGGATCGGCACGGCATCGCTGATCAAGCGGTGGCCGCGACTCACGTTGCCGGCCGTGATCACCGGATCGGCGCCTTCAAGGCGTGTGGTGATCACCCTGTCATCCAGCAGGGCCACCAGCCAGCGCACCGGTCGCGAAAAGCGACTGTCACCTTCACCCCAGCGCATGAAACGGCGTCCCTGCAGGGACCCGATCCACTGGGGAATGCACTCCTGCAAAAGGGCATCGGCGCGGCGGCCCGGCTCCAGCACACGGGCAAAGACAAAGGGACCTTTCGGTGTGTCACGCACCTCAAGCGCTTCAGGTGCAACACCGCAGCGGTTGGCAAAGCCAATCGCCGCCTGGGTGGCAACGCCATCCTTGAACGCCTGGGCAGCCGGAGGCCCCTTGCGATCCTCCTGGAGATCGGCAGCGGCGGCGGCGAGCGCGTCGATGCGCAATACCAGCCGACGCGGCGTGCTGGTGCATTGAATCGTCCCAAAACACAGCCGCGCCTCACTCAAATCACGGCGTACCAGCTGCTCAAGCTGAGGCAAGGCCAGACGAGCAAAATCGGCGGGCAGTTCCTCGGTCCCGATTTCCAGCAGAAAGGTCGACAACGCAGTGCAGCAGCCCCAGTGGCCCACTGTATGAAGTGCCCTGTAATGGGACGCCATTCGCTACGGTCAACCCTTGTGTGCCGCACCAGTTGCCTGTGACCGCAGGATCGCTTACCCCTGATGCCGGACCGCTGCCCAGCCTCGCTTCTGGTGCCCCACGCACCAAGTTCGAGCAGCTCAAGGCTGACAGCGATCACCTCAGGGAGCCGTTGCTCAGCGAGCTGGCCAATGATCTGCCCAATTTCAGTGAGGGTGCGGTTCAAATCCTGAAGTTTCACGGCAGCTACCAACAGGACAATCGCGAGAACAGACAGAAGGGTCAGGACAAGGACTGGCAGATGATGCTGCGCCTGCGCAGCCCGGGTGGGCGGATTCCGCCTGATCTGTTTGTGGCGCTCGATGCTTTGGCCGACCGCTATGGCAACGGCACATTGCGGGCGACCACCCGTCAGGCGTTCCAGATGCATGGCATTCGCAAGGAGCACCTGCGCGAGGTCATCGGCACGATCGTGCGCGCCATGGGCTCCACCCTGGCGGCTTGCGGTGACATCAGCCGCAATGTGATGGCACCCGCCGCTCCGTTTGAAAAGGGTGCGTATCCGGCAGCTCGCGAGTTGGCCGACCAGGTTGCAGATCTGATTGCTCCCCAGGCAGCCGAGGGCTCCTATCTCGACCTCTGGGTTGATGGCGACCTGCGTTACCGCATCAAGCCCGCCACCACGGTCAAGAAGGTCAGAGCCCTCCAGAACGAGGGCAGCGTCGCCTCGGGCGATGTCACCGAGCCGCTGTACGGGTCGACCTACATGCCGCGCAAATTCAAGGTGGCAGTCACCGTTCCCGGCGATAACTCGGTCGATCTGCTCACCCAGGACATCGGTCTGGTGCAGTTCGCCGATCCCAATGGCCGTCCCCGTGGCTGCAACGTGTATGTGGGTGGCGGCATGGGCCGCACCCACAACAAAGACGAAACCTTTGCCCGCACGGCCGACCCCCTCGGCTATGTGGCCCAGGAGCACGTGCTCGAGCTGGTGCAGGCGATCGTGGCGCTGCAGCGCGACCATGGCGACCGGGCCCAGCGGCGCCACTCGCGCATGAAGTATCTGATTCATGACCGCGGCATCGCTTGGTTCAAACAGGAGCTCAAGCGCTATTTCCCCCATCCGATCAAGGGCCTGAGGCTTGAGCCCAAGGCCAAACTCGAGGACTACCTGGGCTGGCACCGCATTGCAGCCGGCAAATGGTTTGTCGGTCTGCCGCTGTTGTGCGGGCGCCTTTCAGGGGAGCAGAAAGCGGGCCTGAAGCGTCTGGTGGAGACCTATCAGCTGGAGCTGCGTCTGACGCCCAACCAAGACATCCTGTTGTGCAACATCGCCACCTCCCAGCGCGCCTCCCTGCAACAGGAGCTCGCTTCGATTGGTTTTGAAGCACCCGAGGCGCCGCCGTTGCTGGCCCGCCACGCGATTGCCTGCCCGGCCCTTCCCCTGTGCGGCCTGGCCGTCACCGAGGCCGAGCGCATTTTCCCGGCAGTGCTCGACCGACTCGATGCCCAGTTTCAGCGCCTGGGCATTACCAAGCCTGTACTGGTCCGCATGACCGGCTGTCCCAATGGCTGCGCGCGGCCTTACATGGCCGAGCTTGGCCTGGTGGGTAGCGGCGTTGATCAATACCAGCTTTGGCTTGGAGGCACACCGAACCTGCAGCGCTTGGCCGAGCCTTACCTCGAGAAAATGCCGCTCGAGGATCTCGAGCGCACACTTGAGCCACTGCTGCTCGCCTGGCATCAGGCCGGTGGGCGCCGCAGTCTGGGGGCGTTTGTCGCCGGCAGCGGCCGTGAACAGGTGCTCGAACTGCTCAACAGCTCAGCGACCTGAGGGCTCCGTGCGCCCGTAGCAGGCCTGGGGGGCACCGACCTGCCAGGCCCAGAGTTGATCGCCCTGGCTGAAATGCCACCACTCGTTGGGGTGCTGGGCAAAACCGGCTGCCTGCATGGCAGCGCGCAGCAGCTGGCGGCGCCGATGCCAACCTGCCGCTTCACCGGCGGGATCCGCCGCTGCGGCGTGGGCGTGGTGATCGGGCTCAGACACCGGACCGATGGCATCGATCTCACCGCCCATCGCGACGACAACACCCTCGCGGCTGGCCAGGGTGAGATCGACGGCTGCACCGGTGCTGTGGGGGGGTGGCGTCGCGGGATCGGCACTGGGGGGGGCCCAGAAGCGGCCCACCTCGGCCACCAAGCGGTCCCGGGCTTGCGACGGTTGCGACGGATCCACCCCTGCCGCAGCGCACAGCGCCATGAGGGTGTGATCGACCATGAACTGCTGGACGGCGATCGGGCGCCAACCATCGAAAATGGCCAGCTGAAGTCCTTCGTCGCGACCCTGCAGCATCGAGAGCTCCTGCAGCGCAGCTTGAGCCCGAAGCAGTCGAGCGATCACGCCACTGCGAAGGGAAAAGGGACTCTGACCTGGCCCATAGGGGGCACCCAGGGCCGCATAGGGGTGGGGCTCCAGCCGCAGCAAGGTCTGGGGCAAGGCCTGCAAAGGCTCGCCGTTATCCACGATCGCAATGCCGTGCCAGGGACGTTGCTGGGTCATGGGATCAGTTGAGCTGTGCCGCAGCATCCATCTGACGCTGGCGTTGCGCCCGCAGCATGGCGGCCAACACGGGCCAACTGGACAGCTCAGGATCCTGAGCCATCAACTGCTGAGCGACCGTGCGGGCCTGCTCCAACACCGCACCGTCACTGCTGAGGCTGGCCAGGGCCAGATCGGGAAGGCCCGACTGGCGCGTGCCCAGCACCTGGCCCGGGCCGCGCAGGCGCAGGTCCATTTCGGCGATTTCAAAGCCGTCGTTGGAGCGGGCCAGCAGATCCAGTCGCTGGCGCGCCAGGGCGTTGCTGCTGTCGTTGATCAACAGGCAGTACGACTGGTCAGCGCCGCGTCCGACCCGCCCCCGCAGCTGGTGCAGCTGGGCCAGGCCAAAGCGCTCGGCATGGTCGATCACCATGACTGTGGCCGCCGGCACATCGACACCGACCTCGACCACGGTGGTGCTGACGAGAACCTGGGTCTCACCGCTGGCAAAGGCGGCGATGGCCGCCTGCTTGGCCTCACTGCTGAGTCGGCCGTGCAGCAGCCCAACAGCCAGATCAGGGAACACCGTTTCGCTGAGGCTCTGGTGAACCTCGACGGCCGAACGCAGATCGAGCTTCTCCGATTCCTCGACCAGCGGCAGCACCACGTAAGCCCGTTGGCCCTTGGCCACCTCGCTGCGGATCAGGTCGTAAGCCTGCTGGCGCTCGCCGCTGCGCAGCACCTCGGTCGCGATCGCCTGGCGTCCCGGGGGCAATTCGTCGATCTGGCTGACGTCGAGATCACCGTGCAGTGACAGCGCCAGGGTGCGTGGAATCGGCGTTGCTGTCATGGTCAGCAAGTGCGGCTGCAGGCCTTTGCTCAGCAGGCGATTGCGTTGGTTGACCCCGAAGCGGTGCTGTTCGTCAACCACCACCAGCCCCAGGCGTGAAAAGTCAACCGGATCTTCCAAAAGGGCGTGGGTCCCCACCAACAGCTGCAACTGGCCGTTCGCCAGATCCGTCAGGATCTGACGCCGCTGCCGTGCCGGGGTTGAGCCCGTCAGCAAGGCCGTGCTCACATGCAACTGGGTGAGCCAATCGGCCACCTTGGCGAAATGCTGCTGGGCCAGCACTTCAGTCGGGGCCATGAGAGCTCCCTGGCAACCGGCCTCAATCGCGGCCAACAGCGCGGCCAACGCGACCACGGTTTTGCCGCTACCCACATCGCCCTGGACCAGTCGTGCCATCGGTTCGCTGCGACCCATGTCGGCGCGGATCTGCTCGAGCACGCGCTGCTGCGCACCGGTCAGGTCAAAGGGCAGCAGCTCCAGGAACCGCTGCACCAGAGCGTCGCTGTTGCCCGGGCCTGGCATGCCGCTGGCTGCGCGGCTCAGCACAGGCGCCTGACGAGCCTTGAGCTGGCGGCGCCGCTGGGCCAGACCCAGCTGCAGCAGCAGAAACTCGTCAAACACCAGCCGTGTGCGAGCGGCTTGCAACGACGTCTGATCGGCTGGCTGGTGGATCTGCTGCAGCGCCTGGGCTCTGCTGATCAACTGCTCCTGCTGGCGCAAGGGAGCCGGCAGGGGTTCGGGACTCGCCGTCGCGAGGGGCAGAACCGCCGCGATCGCCTGGCGCAACGTGTCGGCGCTGAGCCCTTCGGTGAGGCCATAGACCGGCAACAGACGTCCAATGGCAGGTGATTGCACCGTGGCCTGGGCGTGTTCGAGCACCTCCATCAGCGGATCGCTGAAGGCCGGTCCATAGGGTGTCTGCTTGACCAAACCGCTGACCGCCAGCAAGGCACCCGTGGGGTATTGGCGTTGCTGTGCAGCCAGCCAGCCCGGTGAGGCAAAGCGCTTGCCGGCAAAGAAGCGGCTGACCCGCAGCCGCCCGGTGGGATCGGCCAACTGCAGCTCCAGAATCCCGAGATTCGGGTTGCGTGGACTGACAAATGCATGACAGCGCCTCACGGTGGCCACGATCGTCGCCGTCTCCCCAGGGACCAGAGCCTTGATGCGGCGCAGGTTGGCGTAATCGAGATAGTCGCGCGGGTAGTGATGCAACAGATCACGCACCAGCAGCAGGCCCAGCTGAGCCAGGCGCGTGGCCGTGCGCGCTCCGATGCCGCGCACCTCCCCCAACGGTGTGTCCAGGGTCAGGGCCAAACCATGCGTTGCAGCCGCAGTGGTTTCGGATGTGGCCAGCAGGCGCAGTCTGGGCGGGGCCATGGGGCTGGCCGCGGCACGACGGCGCTGCCGCAGGGCCAGCAACCACTCACGGCTCTGGCGCACCAAGCGCTGGCGCTGGGCCAAAGACAGATCCTCATAGCGCTGATAGCGCTCCAGCAGGCTGTCGAGCAGCTCTTGTTCACGGGGGTCCAGCGTTAGCGGCACCTGGGAGAGCTGCTGCCTCAGAAAGGCGGCAAAGGTGTCGTGTCGGCCCTGCAGGTTGGCGAAGCCTCGATCAGCTTCGAGCTGGAGCCCCTGCTGCAACGGCCGCAGCCAGGCCTGGAGCTCGGGCTTCACGCCGTCGGCGGGTTGTTGCTCAGCTGAGCTGTGGAGTGATCGTGCAGCCACAGCGCTTCGGCATCAAGAGCCTGCAGGCGACGCTCCAGGCGGTGATAGGTCTGCGCCATTCTGCGCACCTCCAGACGCGCCTGCTGCAGACGCGTTCGGCAGGTGCGCAGCCGCGGTGCGTTGACCTCCAGGTCCACAGGCCGCAACAGCACACAGAGCACGTCGGGGACCTGGGCCACCGGCACACGCATCCCCGGCATCGCCAAGCGCACCAGATGAGGGGCTGCGTCCTGGGTCTCAAGCTGACCAGAGGCAATGGCCTCGAGGGTGCGCAGCGGCAACAGGGTGCTGTTAAGCCCCTGTCGCACCAACGCGACGTTGATGGCATGGGACAGGTTGCGCAGGCGTCTGGCTAGGGCCCCGTCAAGGCCATCGAACCAGGTCAGCAGCTCGAGCGGATTGTCAGGCAACAGCCCAAGCCGCTCGGAATCGGTCTGCGCTGCTGATTCAGATCCAACCTGGTTTTCAAGCAGCTTGGCAAACACCTGCATCAATGCATCGGTGTCCTGGTCAAGGTCACTCGCTGGCTGGCTCTCTTCTGGCTCTAGCTCGCCAGCTTGGATCTGGCTGGAGGCCTGCCCCAGAGCAAAACTGTGGCGACTCAGGGGAAGAGCCAGGCCCAAGTGCACCGAACCCGGGGGCTCATGGACGGCGTCGACCTCAGGTGCTTGGACCAGTTGTGATGCCTCCATGGCCGCCAGCAGCTGGCGTTGTTGGCGCAGCGCAACGCGTCTGAGGCGACGCTCGGTCTGCTCTGCCAAGGCATGCAACTGCTCAACGGTCAGCAATGCACAGGTGCGTCGGACCAAGCGGGCCAGCCGAACATGCAGCTGCTGGCGTGCCTCGCTGGGCATGGCGCTGTAGCGCAGGGGCAGCTCGGAGACCGCCAACTGAAAGCAGGCCTTGTTGACCACCCCCTCCAGCTCGTCGCGCAGGACCTGCAGATACAGGGCCCAGTGGCGATAAAGCTGTGGGTTGTCTTGATGGAGCCGGACGCGCAGCTTCTCAAGCTGCTGGGCCGTGTCGCCGCGCGCCGTGGAGGGCTCCAAGGACCTCAGGCTGCCTGCATGGCAGCAACTTCGGCAGCGAAGTCGGCCTGTTCGACTTCGATGCCCTCGCCCAGGGTGTAGCGGGTGAAGCGGCGAACCTGGATGTTTTCACCCAACTTGCCCGCCACCTGCTTGACCATCTCAGACACGGTCATGGAGCTGTCCTTGATGAAGGGCTGCTCCAGCAATGCCAGCTCCTTGAGGCGTTTGGCAATGCGGCCCTCAACGATCTTCTCCTTCATGGCATCGGGCTTACCGGCCAAATCATCGCGGCCCATCTCGATGGCCTTTTCCTTGGCAGCCACCTCGGCGGGGATTTGATCAACGCTCACGTATTCGACACCGGGGCAGGCGGCGATCTGCATGGCGACATTGCGCAGCAGCTCTTGGAAGGCCTCGCCTCTGGCGACGAAATCGGTCTCGCAGTTCACTTCGACCAGGACGCCAACACGGGCGCCGGTGTGGATGTAGCTGCCGACTGCACCCTCGGCGGCGGTGCGCCCAGCCTTTTTCTCAGCGCTGGCTATGCCCTTTTGACGCAGCCACTCAATGGCTTTTTCGGTATCGCCGTTGGTTTCGGCAAGGGCCTTTTTGCAATCCATCATCCCCGCGCCAGTCTTGTCGCGCAGGTCTTTGACGAGTTTGGCGGAGATCTCAGCCATGGCTTGAAACGCTGGTGGGGATGGTCAGAACGAAAAGGCGATCGGCGCGTGCGCGCCGCAATCGCGGCAGTGGTGAGCGCCGCACAGCAGTGCCGTGCGGCGCCCGCGGTCAACGCACGCCTCAGGCGTCGTGGTCGCTGTCGTGGTCACTGGCACCGTGACGCCCTTCATTGATGGCATCGGCCAGGCGGCTGAGCACGAGTTGCACCGAACGAACGGCATCGTCGTTGCAGGGAATGGGCACGTCGCAAAGATCGGGATCGCAATTGGTGTCGAGCATCGACACCAGGGGGATATCGAGCTTGCGGGCCTCGAGCACGGCGTTGGTCTCGCGACGCTGATCGACCAGGATCACGACGTCGGGAAGACGACGCATGGTCTTGAGACCACCGAGGTACTTCTGCAGACGCTCAAGCTCACGCCGCAGCACGGCTGCTTCCTTTTTGGGACGCATGGCGATGGCGCCTGACGACTCCATGCGCTCAAGGTCCTTGAGGCGATCGATGCGAGCGCGCATCGTCGTCCAGTTGGTGAGCATGCCGCCCAACCAACGCTGGTTGACGTAGGCGGCGCCGCAGCGGGTCGCCTCCTGGGCGATCACTTCGGAAGCCTGCTTTTTGGTGCCAACAAACAGGAAGCGCTTGCCGCTGCGTGCAGCACTGCGCACCCATTTGTAGGCGTTGTTCATGCAGACCGCGGTCTGCACGAGGTCAATGATGTGCACCCCATTGCGCGCGCAATAGATGTAGCGCGACATCTTGGGGTTCCAACGACGGGTCTGGTGCCCAAAGTGGGCGCCAGCCTCCATCATTTCGGCGAGAGTGACAACAGCCATGACGGTTGGGGGTTTCGGGTTTGCCTCCACCTGCCAGGGATCGGCCGTCGCTCAGGACAAGGTCCTGAAACCCGGGCGATCACCCGAAACACGCAGGTGTGCGGTGTTCGTTGACCCGGCCAAACTATCAAATGACGCCGCGGGCCTCGCGAAAGAGACTGCGCACACCGATGCGGTTGAGCGGTAGGCGCAACAGCTCCATCGCTAACGCAGCCTGGCCATGGTCGATCAGCCAAGCGAGCAACGGCCGCAGGCTGCGTTCGTTGAGCAGACCTCCCAGGGTGAGCAGCTCCCAGAGCAGGCGGTGCATCCAGGTGTACTGAATGATCAGACGAACCCGGCGGGTGGGATGCTTGCGGTAGAAGACAAGCCCCATGCGGGCGCGCTCGCGCTCCACCTCAATCAAACGGGGGATCTGAGCCAGGCTCAGCGGTGGGTGCCAGTGATAGCCGACAGCCTCAGGACAGCGGATCAGCCGTACGCCAAGGCGGCGCAGGCGCTCGCCCAGCTCCAAGTCTTCCCAGCCGTAAAGCCGGAAGGCCGTATCGAACAGGCCCGCCTGTTCAAGCACCTCGCGGGCAATCGCCACGTTCCCTGTGGCGAAATACGCCCCGGACCAGTCGCGCAGCTTGTGACGTTCAGCGGTCGGGTTGTCGAAATTGGCGGTGTTGATCACTGCTCCATAGGTGAAGCAACGCCTATGGCCACTGCGGTGCCATGCGTCGCTCAGGGTCGTCGCATGGGCCATCAGAAACCCATCGGTCACAACCAGGTCGCTGTCGATGAACACGATCACGTCGCCGCGGGCAGCGGCCACGCCCCGGTTGCGGCCTTCGGCCGGTCCACCGTGGTCCTGACAGATCAGCTGAACGTGAGGTAATTGATGGGCCTGCTCGCGCACCCAGGCGACGGTTGCATCGGTCGAGCCATCGTCGACCAGCACCACCTCATAACCATCGATGGGGGCTGCCAGGCGCTGCTGTTCGAGAGCCAGCAGACATTTCTGCAGGATCGGCAGGCGGTTGTAGGTCGGAATGACGACGCTGAGGAACATGATCAGCCTGTGTCAAAAAAAAGGGCGCCCGATCGGCGCCCATCACCCGTGCAAACTGCTGAAGGGTCGAATCAGTCAGCTGCGCCGCCGTTGCTGGCTGTGCCGGTGACACCGTTGCCAGCACCCTCACCGCGGCCGTCGTTGCGCAGCTTGCGCTTCTTGAACTTGCGGGCGTAGGCCCTGTTGCGCTCTTGCTTTTCCTTCTTCAGATTTCTGCGCTTGGCCATGCGGTGATGTCAAAGGGAAGACAGTTCATTGAGCTTACTCATGCGGCCTCCTGCAACTGCGCAAACAGACGGCCGTCCTCCATGCGCAGCAGACGATCAGCGACATCGAGGATGCGGGGATCGTGGGTCACCATCAGCACCGCGCATCCCTGTTCACGCGCCAGACGCTTAAGCAGATCGACCACCTCGCGTCCGCTGCGGCTGTCGAGGGCAGCGGTGGGTTCATCGGCCAGCAGCAGCTCGGGCCGGGCCGCCAGGGCCCGGGCGATCGCGACGCGCTGCTTCTGTCCGCCCGAGAGGTCGTGGGGCAGCTTGCCGAGGTGATCGCCAAGGCCAACGGCACGCAACCACTCGCGGGCCTGATCGCGGCGGGCGCGGTAGCCGAGTCCGTCGAGCAGATCGGCACCCATCTGCACGTTCTGCTCGGCGGTGAGACAGCGCAGCAGATTGTGCCCCTGGAAAATCATGCCGATGCGCTGCCGCAGCTGTTGGCGCTGGCGGCGATCGGCCCCCAGCAACTGCTGGTCAAACAGACGCACCGAGCCAGCCTGCACCTGACGCAAGGCCCCCACCAGAGTGAGCAGGGTGGTCTTGCCGCAACCCGAGGGCCCGGTCAGCAGCACCACTTCGCCGCGATGGATCGTCAGGTCGACCGCCTGCAGCACCTGGCGGCGGGCATCACCTCGGCCGAACCAATGGCTGAGGCCGTCAACAGCGATGGCGGAACCGCCGCTGATCTCGGTGCTGGAGGGCATCACCACGTCAGAAGATTTCAGCGGGATCGGCATCGCCCAGGCGTCGCATGGCCATCGCGGCCGAACCCATGCACATGACCAGGATCATGGTGAACACCAGCACCGCCCGTTGGGGATCCATGACCACCGGCAGGCGTGTGCCACTGCGCACCAGGGCATAAAGACCCTGGCCGGCGATGTAGGCAGGCACGTAGCCGAGCACTGCCAGCAACAACCCCTCGCGGGCGACCACACCAAGCAGCGAGCTCAGCCGATAGCCCATCGCCATCAGGGTGGCGTACTCGGGAAGGTGGTCACTCACATCGGAATAAAGGATCTGATAAACGATGACGCAGCCCACCACAAAGCCCATGGCGGCACCCAGGGTGAAGATGAAGCCGATCGCGGTGCTCGTGCGCCAATAGGTCTTTTCCAGCTCCTCAAAGCCGCTCTTGGTCAGCACCCGCACATCATGTGGCAGCTCACGGGCCAGACGGGCAGCCACGACAGCGGCATCGGCTTCTGGTTTCAGTCTGACCAAGCCCAGTTCAATGCTGCCCGGCGGGGTCGAGGGCATCAACCGGAGATAGGTCTCGCGACTCGTGATCATGTTGCCGTCGGCACCGAACGACGGCCCCAACGAGACCAGACCGGCCACGCGGATGCGCTGGCCTGAGATCTCGGTCTCCACCGTGCGGCCCTGGCCGAGCCAGGCCGCGATCGGACCAAACTCGGGGCGTGAGCGTTCGTCAAACAACACCCGACCGAAGGCATGCAGGCTCTTGGCTTGTTGCCGGATCCGTGCATCAAGAAAGATCGGATCATCCGGATCCACCGCCAGGGTCAGGATTGAGCGGGTGGTGCGAGCTTCGGGGTTGCGCCAGAGCAGCAGGTTCCAGTTCACAGGGCTGATGCCGACGACGTCGGGGTCGGCCAGGGCCTGCACCAGCCGTCGGCGCGGAAAGCTGGCCATGCCGATCGAGCTCATGGTGCGCGGTGAAAGCAACACCACATCGGCATCGAACAGCTTGTGCACCGTGACGCTGGCTTCGAAGAGACCGTCACGGAAACCCAGCTGCATGAACATCAGGATGCCGGCAAAGGCGATCCCAGCCAGGGCCACGGCCAGCCGCATGGGCTGGCGGGCCAGCAGCAACCAAGCGAGGGGAATGGCGCGGCTTCGCCACAGTGCAACCAATGCGCGGGCCGGATCAATCCGCATCGCTCAGGGCTGAAAACGGGCGATGACCTTGAGGCCGGCCAGAGTGCGCAGCCGCTGCGATTCCCCAGGAGGGATCGCCAGTCGCACCTCGACGATGCGTGCATCGGCATCGGCACTGGGATCAGTGCTGAGCACCTGGCGCTGCCGCACCTGGGGGCTGATGCGCAGCACCTGGGCATCGATCACGCCCTGGAAACCACCGCTCTCACTCTCGAGTTGGACTCGCTGCCCCAGATGGATGCGCGCGATGTCGCTTTCGTAGACCTCGGCGATCGCCTCCATGCGCTGGTTGGCGCCGACTTCAAGGATGCCGCGGTTGTCAGGACGCTCGCCAGGCTGGGTAAAGACGCTGAGCACCACGCCATCGATCGGCGAGCGCAATTCGCTGAGATCGAGATCGGTGTTGAGTTTCTGCAATTCAGCCCGCGCTTCATTCAGCCGACCGCGCAGGTCGGTGAGCTGTAACTCACGGGTATCGAGATCAGCAGCCGGGTTGATGGCCGAGCGCGCCACGCTGCGATAGCGGCCGATCTGCCCCTGCAACAGGCGAGTCTGGGTCTGCAGGCTGACGATGCGGGCCTGAAGCAGCTGCCTCTGGGCCAGCAGGCCGGGGCGATTATCGAAACTGGCCAGAACCTGGCCGCGTCTGACCCAATCTCCCTCCTTGACCAGCAGCTGGGCCAGACGCGGGCTGGCCCCCATGCCGCCTGTGGGGGCGGCCAGGGTGCGTACATCGCCAGCCGGCTCCAACCGACCGAGGGCGGCCACTTTCTGCATGCCTGAGCCAGTCGCTGACTGTGACGCGGTGACGGCCGCTGCAGCGTTGTCAGGCTTGGTGGCGGGCTGACCCTGGGAGCGCAGCAGACTGACGACCACGATCAGAAGCAGCACCACACCCGAAGCCCACCAGAGCGGCTTGGGCAGCTGACGAAGAGTCACGGTCAAGGCTGCGGTGGATCGTCGAAAAGCAGTTCTTCGATGTAGCGCTCTGCCCAGGCGGGGTTGAACGCCTTCTCCAGCACGCGCCGGGTCTTGTCGTTGCGTTTCTGCTGCTGGCAATAGCTGAGCTGGGCGCGCCAGCGTTCAACCGTAGCGGGCGCATCCACAGGGTCGGGATCGCTCTGGGCGATGCAGCTGGCCAACAACGCCAACAAACGATCGACATGATCGACAAAGCCGGTCTCCTCATCGGGGCCATCAGGCCTGATGAAACAGACATGGGGCGAGAAGATCGAGCCCCAGGGCGGCAGCTCGCGGCGGCCGCGAAAGGCCGGCACTGGTTCGGCCTGCAGGGCGCGCTCGATCAACCCGGGCAGAGCGGGGCCGGTCGGCGAGAGGTCGGCGATCGCCGCCGACACCCCGGCCGGCGAGGCCACCACGTCGGCCCCAAAGACAGGCAGATCAAAACGCGGGTCAGGAAACCAGACGCAATGCAAGATCTGCAGTCCAGCCCCCAGCCGCGCCGTTTCGAGATGCAGCTTGCGCAGTCCACGGGCACGGGCCAGTTCATTGCGAATGAACAGAGCCTCGCCATCGAGGCTGCCGCTGATCTCCTCGAGATCGTCGGCCAACGGCAAAGGCGCCAGCTCCGCAAGCGACTGCCAGCGCTTGCGAATGCACGCAGCCAGCGATTCCATCAGGGGATGGAGACTCATCGGTGGCAAGACCAGCAGAATGCAGATCCTGCCATGGGTCTTGCCGTGCCCCCGACTGCGTTCAGCAGCCTGATCCCCGGTCTGGAACCGGTGCAGAGCTGGACCTTGCCCACGGGAGCCCGTGTGGTGGCACTGCCTGTAGCCGATGCACCCCTGGTGTGCATCGACTTGTGGTGTCGTGCCGGCAGCGCCTTTGAGACCGCAAGCGAAAGCGGCATGGCCCACCTGCTCGAGCACATGGTGTTCAAGGGCAGTGAGCAGCAGCCCGCCGGACTCTTCGATCTGCGGGTCGAGGCACTGGGCGGCAGCAGCAACGCGGCAACCGGTTTCGATGATGTCCACTACCACGTACTGGTTCCCCCGCAGGCCCTGGGCGAAGCCTGCGATCTGCTGCTCGATCTGGTGCTGCAGCCCCGTCTGGACAGCGACGATCTCGACATGGAGCGCCAGGTGGTGCTCGAGGAACTGGCCCAGAGCCAGGACCAACCCGATGAGATGGCCCTGCAGACCCTGCTGGAACTGGGTTGCGGCAGCCATCCCTACGGCCGGCCGATCCTTGGTGAGCGGCGACAGCTTGAAGCCCACAGCAGTGACGACCTGCGCCGGTTCCAGCAGCGCCTCTACCGCGCCGAGGCCTGCGTGCTGGCCCTGAGCGGTCCCCTCAACCCCGAGGTGCTGCAGCCACTGCTGGAGCACCTTGCCGGTTCGCTTTTGGGTGCGTTGCCGCCGGCAGCCCATCTGCCTGTTGCTCCCAGCCTCAGCCTGATCCCCGGGGTACACCGCCGCAGCTTCGCTCGGCTCGAGGCGGCACGCCTTCTGATGGCCTGGTCCCTGCCGGGTGCCGCCGATCGCACAGCGGTGGCCGGCATGGATCTAGCCACCAGCCTGCTGGCCGAGGGGCGCCGCAGCCGATTGGTGGAGCGACTGCGTGAGCAGCTGCGCCTGGTCGAAAGCATCGACCTGGATTTGCAGGTTCTCGAATTCGGCAGCCTGGCTCTGCTCGAGGCGGTCTGCGATCCCGACGATCTACCCGAGGTGCGTCAACAGGTCACGGCCGTGCTCGAGCAGGTGCAGCTCGAGCTGCCCATGAGACCCGAGTGGGAACGGGGTCACAGACTGGTCGCCAATGGGTACCGCTTTGGACTTGAGGCCCCGGCGGGTATCGCCGCGGTGATCGGCAATGTCGCCCTGTGGCAGCGGCCCAGCGATCTCAGCGAACCGCTGCAGGTGTTGCAAAGACTTCAGCCTGCTGACCTGCAACGCAGCTTTGCTCTGCTCCAACCCCAACGGGCCTGTGTGCTCGAGGCGGTGCCGGCATGAGCACTGCAGCATGGGATCAGATTCATCTGCCCGGTGGATTGCTGCTGAGCCAGCAGTGCCGACCGTCTCCAGGTCTGCTGTCGGCACGGCTCTGGATCGCAGGTGGCAGCAGCCTTGATCCGCTGGGACAGCGCGGCGCCCATCAACTGCTCGCCGGTCTGATGACCCGCGGATGCGGCGATCTTGATGCCGAGGCCCTGGCCGATCTGGTTGAGGGGCGCGGCGCAGCCCTGCGCGCTGAGGCGGGCGAAGACAGTTTGGTGATCAGTCTCAAGTGCGCCAGCGACGATGCCACGGCGTTGCTGCCACTGCTGCTGCAGATGGCGTCAGCCAGCAGCCTGGCTGACGATCAGATCGCCATCGAGCAACAGCTCAACCTGCAGGCCCTGCAACGGCAGCGCGAAGATCCCTTTCAGCTGTGCCATGAGGCCCTACGCCAGCAGCTCTATGGCAGCGGTCCCTACGGCCATGACCCGCTCGGTGTGGCCGACGAGCTCGAGAGCCTGCAGCGGACCGAGCTCTCGGCCCTGCTGCAACGTCTGGGCGAGCACGGAGCAGCCCTGGTGCTGTGCGGTTCACTGCCTCCCGATTGCGCACTCGGCCTTCAGGATGCGGCGCAGCAGCAACGCTGGCAGGCGGCCGAACCTGGTCAGCCGCTACTGCTCGACGACGCGGTCAGCGGCGAACGTCTAACCCTGGTGGAACAGGAGACCGAGCAGGTCGTGTTGATGCTCGGTTGCCGCACCGTGCCCCTGGGGCATGACGACAACCTGCCGTTGCGCCTGTTGCAGGCCCATCTGGGGCTGGGCATGTCGAGCCGGCTGTTCGTGGCCATGCGCGAAGAGCGTGGCCTGGCCTATGACGTGGGCGTGCACATGCCCGCGCGGCGCGGGGCGACGCCGTTCATCTGGCATCTGTCGACGTCGGCCGAGCGCGCTGGCGAGGCTGCCACGGCCCTGCTTGATGAATGGCAGCGGTTGCAGCAGCAGCCGCTGGATGCTGCTGCGCTGACGCTCGCACAGGCCAAATACCAGGGGCAAGAAGCCTTTGGCCGGCAAACCTGCGGCCAGCTGGCTGAACGACAAGCCCTGCTTCTGGGCTTTGGTTTGCCCCCAGATTTTGTGGCGCAGTGCCTACAGCGCTCAGCCGAACTCGACGGCGTGACGCTGCAGGCCGTGGCCCAGCGCCAGCTGCAGCGGCCTAGCCTGAGCCTGTGCGGCCCGGCCGACGGGCTTCGCGCTGCCGCAGCAGCCTGGGAGGGTCACTGCCTAAGCCGCTGAGCTCAGGGCTCGATACGCCTGAGCTGGCTGGCATCAAGCAAAAACGTGCCGCGTCGGAACCGAACCGCCACCTGGCTGCCGCTACGCAGACCCACCACCTGGGCGACCTCGTCGATCGCCACGAGGTCGCCCGGCCGCAACATCGGCATCGGATCGGCGGTTTTGAGGTAGGAAGGTTGGGCCGTCAGGTGCACTGCATCACCCACCGACAGCCCCTCACGATCGGCCATGACCCACCCGTAGCGAAGTGACCCTACCTGCTGCAGGATGGTTTCACTCTGAGCATCGGTTTTCGGCTTGCGCGCGATCGCGACCTGGAGTGGAGCCCTGGCAGGGCTCATGCTGATCCTGGCGGGTGGCCTGGTCAGTGCGGCCCTGCCCCTGCCGACAACCACCGGCACGCTGCAGCTGCTGCCCCTGCCCATGACACTGCAGGTGCCCGCCCTGCTGCTCTGCGCCATGGTCTGCGGCCCGCGCAGTGCCCTGCTGGCGGCCATCGCCTACCTGAGCCTGGGGCTGTTCCAGCTGCCGGTGTTTCAAGGCGGCGGTGGTGTTGGTTACGTCCTCGATCCAGGGTTTGGCTACTTGGTGGGCTTTGCCCCCGCTGGCTGGCTGTGCGGACGACTGGCACGCCAGAACGGGATGGACCAGCTCCTGTCCCTGTTCGGGGCCTGCCTCACGGGCCTGCTGGTGCTGCAGCTCTGCGGGTTGTTGAATCTGTTGCTGGGAGGCCTGCTGGGTCGCTGGCCTCAAGGGCTCCCTCAAATGGTGGTCTCCTACAGCCTGGCGCCCCTGCCAGGTCAGCTGGTGCTGTGCTGCGGCGCCACGCTGCTGGCCCTGCTCTTGCGCCGCGGTCTGCGGTTGAGCCCATGAACCGCCTCTCCCATGGCCGCTGGCAGGCCCTTGGCCTGGGCGCTGCTGTGGTGCTGCTCGATCAGATCAGCAAGGCCTGGGCCGAGCAGACCCTGCCGAGCGGCATCAGCAGGCCGCTGCTCCCCGGGCTGCTGGATCTGCAGTTGGTCTACAACCGTGGGGCTGCGTTCAGCATGCTGACTGAGGCGACCACGCTGCTGGGGTTGATCAGCGCTGGCGTTGCCATGGCGATCGTGGTCTGGCTGTGGCGTCAGCGTGAGCTGCCATTGCTGCAACGCTGCGCTGCTGGTCTGCTACTCGGGGGAACGCTGGGCAATGGCCTCGATCGCTGGCGGTTGGGGGCGGTGATCGACTTTCTGGCGCTGACACCCATCGCGTTCCCGGTGTTCAACTTGGCTGATGTCGCGATCAACCTGGCTGTGGTCTGCCTGGTCTTGATGCTGTTCCGCCCAAGCAGGGGTCATGCGGTTTGAGCGCTGGCGGCAGTGGCGTCAGCCCCCCAGCCCCCAGCTGCTGATCGACGTCGGCAGCGGTACGCCGCGTCGCCTCGATCTGCTGGCGGGCACTTACCGCATTGGCCGTGATCCCGACCTGGAGATCACGATTGACCACAGTGCCGTCAGCCGTCTCCATGTCTGGCTGGAGCAGCGTGGCAGCAACTGGCTGCTGCGTGATGCCGACTCGACCAACGGGGTGTGGTGGCGCGGCAAGCGGGTGCGCGAGCTGCTGCTGTGCGATGGCGATCGCATTCGGCTTGGCCCGCCTCTGCAGAGCGGCCTGCCCGAGTTGCGCTTCAGCTGCCCGCCCCTGCCCCAGTTGCAACAGCTGCGATGGTTCCTGGGCTGTTTGATTGTCTCGGGCCTGGGTCTGGGCTTGCTGCTGCTGCTGTTCTCGGTGCTGCAGATGCCCATTCGCGGCAGTCTCGCGACCGTGCGAGGTCCCCTCGCCCTGTATGACCGCAAGGGCAGAGCCATCAGCAGCCTCGAGACCCTCAAACACAACGAGCTGCCGGGGCTGAGCACCTATCCGGACGTCCTGATCGACGCGCTGCTGTCCAGCGAGGACAACCGCTTCTGGTGGCATCCAGGGGTCGACCCGATCGGCACGGCCCGTGCTCTGCTCACCAACCTGCTGGGCGGTCGGGTGCTGCAGGGCGGCAGCACCCTGACCCAGCAACTGGCCCGCAGCCTGTACCCCGAAGAGGTGGGCGATGGCGAAACGCTTGAGCGCAAGTGGCGTGAACTGCTGGTGGCCTTGCAACTCGAAGCCCGCTACAGCAAACGGGATCTGCTGCTCAGTTACCTCAACCGGGTCTACCTGGGTGTGGGCTGGGGCTTCGAGGATGCGGCCCAGCACTATTTCGGCATCTCAGCGCGTCAGCTCAACCTCGAACAAGCTGCGCTGCTGGTGGGCCTCCTGCCCTCACCCAATGGCTTTGACCCCTGCGTCGATCCGACTGCGGCACTGGATTCGCGCAACCAGGTGCTCAGCAAGATGGTCGCCAATGGACGCATCAGCGCCGACCAAGCACGCCGAGCCAGCCGCCGACCGGTGCTGGTTGCCGCCAACGCGTGCCGCAGTCATCCAAGTCTCAAGGGCGCGCCCTACTACACCGATCAGGTGCGCCGTGACCTGGAACAACTGGTCGGCCGGGATGCGGCCCAGCAGGGCAACTATTTGGTGGATACCTATCTCGAGCCGCAGTTGCAACAGAGCGTGGAATCGCTGCTACGGCAGTGGCTCGAACGCCACAAGGAGCTCGGCGTCCGTCAAGGTGCGGTGGTTGTGCTCGATGCCCGCAGCGGCGGCATCCTGGCGATTGCTGGTGGACGCGACTATCGCCAGAGCCAGTTCAACCGCGCCTCCATGGCACTGCGGCAGCCGGGCAGCACCTTCAAACTGGTGCCCTACCTCCTGGCCCTGGAGCGCGGTCTGAAACCCGGCTCCAACGTCGCTTGTGATCCACTCAACTGGGGCGGCCAGCACTTCGGCAGCGATTGCCGCGGCGGTCTGAGCCTGCAGCAGGCTCTGGCGATCAGCAGCAACACGGCAGCGCTTCGCCTGGCTCGGCGGGTCGGGCTCGAAGCCATGGTGCAGAAAGCCCGCGACCTGGGCATCAGCTCACCGCTCAAGCCGATCCCAGGCCTGGCCCTGGGTCAGAGCGAAGTGACGCTGCTGGAGCTGACCAGCGCCTATGGCGCCATCGTCAATGACGGCCTCTGGCATCTGCCGCGCACGATCCGCCGCATCACCGACGCCGAAAGCTGCCAAGGACTGGCCGACAGACGCTGCCGCCAGGCCGCCAATGCCGCGCCGCAGCTCGCCAACCCACCCCGACGTGCCACCACAGCCCTTGCGAGCGCGCAGATGCGCACACTGCTGCAGGCGGTGGTACGCAGCGGCACCGGCCGTGCCGCTTACCGCGGCGGCGGCGAAGGCGGCAAGACCGGCACCACCAACGACAGCCGCGACCTCTGGTTCATCGGATTCGAGCCTCAACGCCACTGGGTTGTCGGCATCTGGCTGGGTAATGACGACAACCGCCCGACCAGGGCCAGCAGCGCCCTTGCCGCGGCGCTCTGGGGCGAGATCATCGCGGCAGCAGGGACCTGAAGGCTTGAAGACGCGCCATCGCCTCTGGTTGGTCTTGGCGGCTGCGCTGGCCTTGTTGCTGGTGGTTGGACTGGTGCTGCAGGCCATCAACCAGTTGATCTGGCAGCTGAGTGCCGTGCTGCCCTACGGCCTGGTCGGACCGGTGCTAGCGGTGCTGCTGCTTGCCGCAGCGGCGCTGCTGTTGCAAGTGTGCTGGCCCTGGCTCAGGTCCTGGTTGCAGCAGCGGGGACTGCTGGACTGGCTGCCGGCGTCCACCAAACAACCTTCAACCTCAGCCACTGCCACCCCGTCAACCCGTCGCGACGCAGCCCGCCAGAACCTCGAAGCCATCGACCAGACGCTTGAGCGCATTCGCGATGCCGTTGAGCGCGATCTGCTCACCCAGGAGCAGCAACGCATGCGCCGCGAGCTTGAACGCGGCGATCTGGTCCTGGTCGTGCTGGGCACAGGCTCCGTTGGCAAGACCTCACTCATCCGGGCCCTGCTCAACCAACTCGTGGGATCGGTGGGCGCCGCCATGGGCTCGACCACTGGCACTGAGCGCTACCGCCTGCGGCTGCATGGGTTGGAACGGGCGATCTGGCTGGTCGACACCCCAGGCATTCTGGAAAGCGGAGCTGGGGGTCTTGAGCGCGAGCGGCTGGCCCGTCAGCAGGCAGCCAAAGCCGATTTGCTGCTGTTGGTGGTCGACGGCGATCTGCGCCGGGCCGAACAGGAGGTCTTCCAGACCCTCGCTGGGCTGGGCAAGAGGCTGCTGCTTGTGCTCAACAAGTGCGATCTGCGCGGCGAACAGGAGGAGAGCCGACTGCTGACGCTGCTGCGGCAGCGCGGGCTCGGGCTGATCGCAGCAGACGATGTGATCGCGGCCAGCGCCTCACCCCAGAGCGTGCCTCGCCCCGGCGGCAGACCACTGCAACCGCAACCGGAGGTCGACGCCCTGCTGCGCCGCCTTGCCGCCGTACTGCACAGCGACGGCGAAGAGCTGATCGCCGACAACCTGTTGCTGCAGTCGCGCCAGCTCAGTGAGGCCAGCCGCGCCCTGCTGGCCCAGCAGCGACAGCAGGATGCCGATGCCATCGTCGAGCGCACGATGTGGATCGGCGCTGGCGTGCTGGCTGTGACACCGCTGCCTGGCCTTGACCTGCTGGGGACCGCAGCGGTCAACGCCCAGATGGTGATCGAAATCGCCCGTGTCTACGGCGTCGAACTCAGTCGTCAGAGCGCCCAGGACCTGGCCCTGTCGGTGGGCAAGACTCTGGCGGGCCTTGGCCTGGTCAAAGGTGCCATCGGTCTGCTGGGCCATGGCCTCAGCCTCAGCCTGCCCACCCTGTTGCTGGGCCGCGCGATTCAGGCGGTCAGTGCCGCCTGGTTGACACGCATTGCCGGGCTCAGCTTCATCACCTACTTCGCTCAGAACCAGAACTGGGGCGACGGTGGTGTTCAGGACGTCGTGCAGCAGCACTACGACCTCAGCCGCCGTGATGCCGAGCTGCGGCGTTTTCTGGAGACGGCGCTCAGCCGGGTGGTGGAGCCGCTGCGGCGCCAGACGGAACGCCAACTGCCGCCGCGTCAGCAACAGCGCTAAGCCCGAGGGCCTCTGGCGGCGGTGGCAACAGCGGTCCGCGGCTATCGAGCACCGCGATCAGCACGAGGTAGGCCACAGCGATCAGCACCGAGAGAGCCCCGGTGATGATCGCCACCCATTTGCCGCGGGACTGGCTCATGACCCCTCGCTCAGGCTCGCGGCCACGATGGCAGCCAGGCGTTCGAGCTCGGCGCGACCGGTGTGGGGATTGCCCAGCACGGCCTTGAGGTGATGGCGACCGTCGTAGTGCGGCCGCGACAGCATCAACTGGGCCTCGAGCAGGCGCAAGCGCGTGGCCTGGCTCCAGCGCTCGGCCGCCGTTGCGTCCATGCCAACAGGGCTGAACGCCAGCAGATGCATGGGGCCGCTGCGCAGCTCGAGCCCGGGGATCTGCTGCAACAGGCTCTGCAACAGGCGACGCCGTTCGATTGCTCCATCGAGCAGCGCAGCGATGCCCTCCAGGCCCAGCTGACGCAGCCCCAGCCAGAGCTTGAGAATTTCGGCCGGGCGCGTGCCTTGCAGGCCGCACTCGCCGCCATGGCCCCCGCCCCAGCTGCTCTCCATGTAGGGCAGGCCAGTGGCGAACGTCTGCGACAGCAGCTGCGGTTTTGCCAGCAGCAGCAGCGATGAGGTCTTGGTGATCCCAAGGAGCTTCTGCGGGTTGATCGTGACCGAATCGGCCTGCTCAAGGCCTGCCACCCGCTGCCGATGCCGAGTGGCGAGCCCATAAACCGCACCGATGGCGCCATCGACATGGAGCCAGGTCTGATGTTTGCGGCACAAGGCCGCAATGGACACGAGCGGATCCACAGCTCCCCGCACCGTGGTGCCGGCGGTGGCCACCACCGCCAGCACTGGCCGCGCCTGAGCGTCAGCCAGACGCAGCTGCCGCTCGAGAGCATGAAGCTCGAGACCACCGTCGCGATCGACGGGCAGCTGCACCAGTGCTGAGCTTGGGAGACCCATCACCGCGACGGCTTTGGCCAGCGAAACATGGGCATCGCTGCTGGCCAGCACGATCGCCTGTTGGTTCTGTTGCAGGCCCCGACTGGCCCGGGCGATGACCAGAGCCATCAGGTTGGACAGGGTGCCGCCACTGGCAGGCACCCCACCGCTGCCGGCCGGCAGACCGATGCTCTCGGCCAGCCAGCTGCAGAGGCTGCGCTCGAGGCGGCTCAGGCTAGGGGAGAGCTCCTCGGCCAACAGGTTGTTGTTGAGGCCTGCGCAGACCAGCTCAGCGGCGATCGATGCAGGCAGCGGCGGCGGGTCGAGATGCGCCAGGGCGCCAGGGTGGTTGGGGTTGTAGGCCCCTTCCATCAGCAGCTGCAGATCAGCCAGCAATGCCTCGCTGCCCAGACCCTGGAGCTGGGGCTCCACTTCGGGCATCAGGGCCAGCTGTGGCAGTGGAGCGCGTTCGGCAGCGCTGGTCAGCCAGCGGGTCATCAAAGCAACCGCGCCGTCAAGCAGCGCCTGCAACTGGGGATCCTGCTGCTGCGGGCTGACAAACGGCAGTGCAGGCAGGTCCCGCGGCGAGTGGGGCGCTAGGGCCAACGGCAGACGCACGGAGCACCTCCATTGTCACCTGCGGTGTTTCGCTACAACGGGACCATGCCCCCAACGAGCGAGCCCCCGGACGCGTTGCTAGAACTCTGGATGGCTCGGTTGTTGCGCCGGGCCGCTGCAGTGGGTCGTGGCGGAGAGATTCCCGTGGCTGCTGCCCTGCTCGACGGGGCGTGGCGCTGCATTGGCTGGGGCAGCAACCGGCGTGAACGCGATCGTGATCCTCTGGGCCACGCCGAACTGCAGGCCCTGCAGCAGGGTGCACGGCTGTTGGGGGACTGGCGCTTCAACGCCTGCACCCTGCTGGTGACACTCGAACCATGCCCCATGTGCGCCGGTGCTCTGGTGCAAGCTCGGGTGGGCCGGGTCATCTATGCCGCCGCAGATGGCAAACGCGGCGCACTGGGGGGGTGCCTTGACCTGGCCAACAGCCCCAGTGCACACCATCACATGGCGGTGCATGGGGGGATTCTGGGTGACGCCGCCGCCAGACAGCTGAGCCAATGGTTCAGGCAACGGCGGCGGCAATCAACGTTCGACTCAGACAGCGATGGGCTGCGGCGCTGAACTGTTGGATGCTGCAGGGCGGAAGGCCGGCAGCTCGTCTTCCAACAGGTTGAGGAGACGATCGACGTTCGAGCTCTGGCTGTTGTAGCCCATCAGGCCGATGCGCCAAACCTTGCCCGCGAGCTCACCGAGACCACCGCCGACCTCGATGCCGTGCTTGTTGAGCAAGTGGAGGCTGAAGGCCTTGCCATCGACACCCTCAGGGATGCGCACCGTGGTGAGGGTCGGCAGACGGAGCTCAGCGGGCACGTGCAAGGCAAGGCCGAGCCGTTCGAGCCCTGCCCAAAGTTGCTCAGCATTGCTGCGGTGGCGGGCCCAGGCAGCTTCAAGGCCTTCATCGGCCAGCAGCCGCAGGGCCTCCCGCATGCCGAAGTTCATGTTGACCGGCGCGGTGTGGTGATATACGCGGTCACTGCCCCAATACTGGTTGAGCAGGGTGACATCCAGGTACCAATTGGGCACCTTGCCGCTGCGAGCAGTCATCTTGGCTTCAGCCCGAGGACCCATGGTGAAGGGGCCCAAGCCTGGGGGGCAGCTCAGACCCTTCTGGCTGCAGCTGTAAGCCAGATCGACCTTCCACTCATCAAGAAAGAGGGGAACACCGCCGAGTGAGGTGACCGTGTCCAGGAGCAGCAGACAATCATTGGCTCGGCAGAGGTCGCCGATCCCCTCCATGGGTTGGCAGACACCTGTTGAAGTTTCGGCGTGCACCATCGCCACGATGGCGGGTTTGTGCGTGGTGATTGCGTGCTCAAGCTCAGCCAGAGTGAAGGCCTCACCCCAACGTTTCTCGATCGTCACCACTTTGGCGCGGTAGCGAGAGGCCATGTCGGCCAGGCGCAGGCCGAAATAACCCTTGATCGCGACCAGAACGGTGTCACCTGGCTCAATCGTGTTAGCCAGCGTCGCCTCCATGGCAGCACTGCCCGTGCCGCTCATGGGGATGGTCAGACGGTTGTCCGTCTGCCAGGCATAACGCAGAAGCTCCTGCACCTCGCCCATCAGATGCACGTAAAGCGGATCCAGGTGACCGATGGGGGTGCGGCTCAACGCCTCAAGAACCGTCGGATGCGCATTGGAAGGGCCGGGGCCCAGCAACAGTCGGGACGGTGTGTTGATCGGCTCCAGGCTGCGGCGGTGGCTGGAGTTAACAGAGGGCAGCACGGGAGAGGGCAAGGCAGCTGGACCGATGTGATCTGGCGAGGTTATTCGGCGGCTCAGCGGGCTCGCACGTTGGTGGCGCCGAGGCCGCGGCAGAGGTGCTCGAAGGGCGCGCGGATCCAACCATCGGCAGCATTGAGCCCACTGGCTGAGGCCAGTTCACAAACCACATCGGCAAGCAGGGCAATGCTGCGCACAGTGGGACCGGTGGGCACACCGAGGCTCTTGTAGGTGTCATCGAGACCGTTGAGGACCCGCTCATTGAGCATGGTCACGTCATCGGCGACCAGGGCGTAGCTGGCGTAGCGCAAGAAATAGTCCATGTCGCGCAGGCAAGCCGAAAGCCGACGCGTCGTATAGGCGTTACCGCCGGGAAGGATCAGTTCGGGATCAGCGAGCCAGAGGCGCTGAGCCGCCTCTCGCACGATCTCAGTAGCCTCGCGGTTAATCAGTTCAACCACGGCCAGGCGGCTGGAGGCTTCCGCGTAGTAGCCGTTCATGCGGTCCATGGCATCACGATCCAGGTACCGACCGAGTTGGTCATAACGGCCGATCAGACCGGTGATGGCATCGCGCATGACGAAACGAGAAAGTCGCTGCAGCGCCGCGAAACTAGCACTGGCAAATCAAGAAAAACCCAGGCCCGCCCGGCGATCTCGCCAATTTGACAGAAACGGTTACGCAACGGCTCAGGCCGCACTGGCCGCCCGTTAACCCGCAAAACGGTTACAGGTGATACACAAGGGGCTGCGGCCCGATCCTTACGGTCGCCCAACGCCGCCCAGGCGCGGCATCACCTCTTCCCGTGTCATGGCCAAAACAGCCCAAGATGTCCTGCGGATGATCAAGGACGA